>WJLZ01000139.1 GCA_014728215.1 Chitinivibrionales bacterium | reverse complement strand
TGCGTTGCAAAAACTTCATATAGCCGCGAAACGTTAGGTGACATTGGAAAGGGGAATCTAAGATTATCTTTCCATAGCTGTTCATTTTGGAGCTAAAGAAAAGAAAAAAACAAACAGATGCAGACGACCTGGGAAGATATTGAAGAGCATGAAAGCGGCTTAGGTTTTAATAACCTCTCTTTTGAAGATTTTCGGCAGGATTTACTGGAAGAATTGCAAAGAGATGAAGAGTTTTACAGGAAAATGCCCAAGAGAGTGTATACCGGATTTAACAAGAATACAGATTTGTGCAGTACAGACGGAATAATCGCCCTTCTGGGATTTCCTTCTAAACCTCCCAAAGCAGTTGACCATGAATACCGAACCTATGACCTGAAATATATCGACAAACAGGGAAAACAGGTATTGCTTAACCAGAAAGAGGTTCTTGAGGACGGCACTGTTAAAAAACGGGCCGGCAGCGAAACAAAAGATATCCTGGCAAAGCTGAAAACCGGCGACAGCAAAGCGGTTAATCGGGTCAAGGACAATATAAGTGTGAGTGATAAATAAAGGCAATAGATCAAAATGCCTTTATCTGTATCACTGATATTGCAAAGTCCAAAAATCCTGATCATCCTGACGATTTAATCAGAAACTGGCTCAGAAACCGCAATACATTGGAACTCCTGGGGCTTTGGGAACAGCTCCACAATCCGGATTTTAATCCCGTCGAATTCGACGGGATTAGAAAGCAGGCTGGGCTAAACAGCTTCACACTCACTCCCAAGCAATGGATTTCTTTGACCAGAGCCATTGGTTTGGATTCGAAAACAGGGCGCTATGGCGGCACCTATGCACATAAGGATATTGCCTTTGAATTTACTTCCTGGGTATCAGTCGAATTTAAGCTCCACCTTATCAAAGAGTTTCAAAGGCTCAAAGAAGAAGAGCAAAAACAGCTCGGCTGGGATGTAAAACGGCAGCTTACCAAAATTAATTACCGGATTCACACCAACGCAATAAAGCAAAATCTGATCCCAGAAAAACTTTCAAAAAAGCAGGTAAGTTATGTTTATGCCTCGGAAGCCGATGTTATAAATATGGCTTTATTTGGTAAAACAGCCAGACAATGGCGTAATGAGAACCCAGACAAGAAAGGAAATATCCGGGATTACGCCAATGTATCACAGCTTGTATGCCTGGCAAACCTTGAAAGCCTGAATATGTTCATAAGAAAACAGGTAAATAGTTATGTGATGAAGCCCCCCCTCTCCTTATCTTATTAGTATTTCCAAATCTTTATTGAAAACTTTTGCTATTTTTTCTAGGGTTTTTACTGTAGGATTACATCTTCTAGGATTTTCAAGGCGTTGATATGCTTGATAGGATATTCCCAATTCCTTAGCTAATTCTATTTGACTTTTTTTATCTCTTATTTTTCTCAGTTGGAGAGCAATTTCTATATGTGGGCGTATTGAGATTTTATAATAATTTTTTCCTGTAATTTCTTTTATTCCAGGTATTTCAAAACCTCGTTCGAAATCCGATTCAATGCATCCGTTTAGAGCTTCTTCTGCGTTGTAAATAGCTTCTTCTATTGTCTCCCCGTAAGTATTAATTTGTTCAAACTGAGGAAATGAAACAAAAAAATTTCCTTCAGCCTTTTCAATTAATGCATAGTAATACATGTTATCTCCTCTCTATTCCGGCCTGTTTTAATATTTTTTTAGCTAATCCGATTGGAATATCTTTTTTCCCATGAACAGGTACCGGTATAGATCTTTTACCTTCTTTTATCAGTATGTGATGGCTGCCGGAAATTCTATCTAATATCCATCCGTCGTTTTCTAAGATTTTGATTAATTCTTTTCCATTCATTCATATGGAGTATACAACATTAAGATTGCATTAGCAAGTGTGATAAATACGTAAACTTAGCGAGTTTTTAATTAATGCTATATTTCTTTTCTCACTCTTGGGGGGGCTTTTTCGCATAACGGGCCGACTTTCTTCTTCTGCGGCTTTCCCGCTCATCCTGACCATTCCTTTCAGACCAGGTTCATACCTGTATGTTTCAAGGAGCTCTCCGTCGTGATAGATTTCTATTGTGGCACCGGTATGGATGAACCGGACCCTTTTTCCAATAAATCCTTGTGGTATCTGATAATAATTGCTCTTAAACCAGGCCAATGAGCCTTTCTGTACTTTCGTCGTCATAGTTGCTATCGGAATCATCGGAACATCTTCGATTGCGTCCTGCAGGAATTGCCGCTCATATTCATACGCTTCCGCTATAGTCGTTCCGGTTGCCGGACAAATAGTTCGTTCACAGAGTTCGGCTATTTTCTTATCCATATATTCCTGTACATGCGCAAGGTCTCGAAAAACCATTCGTCGAAAATTTATATCCCGGAACAAATCACGTATCTTTTTTTCAACTTTGCCCTTGTCGGTGGCCGCTCCAGGACGCGCAGGAAAACCCTGTGCTCCGATGCTTTTCAGAAAATCGGCGTATGCATCATTCATTTCCGAACTCCTGCCGTTCCAGATGCTGACTGCTGTTTTCATACAATCCGGACGATAGTAGTCTGTCGTTCCTCCCAATTTTTTCACCGCTTGATGATGCGCGTTGAGGAAAGAATAGGCGTCCTTCTTCTCCCGGACTTCAATGGCTGGCTTGCGGGAAAAACATAACAAAACAATGAGAAAATTGACGGATACCCAATTCCCCATCGCGCCAATTTGGACCGGAACTTTTTCTTTCCAGTCTACCTGCGATAATTTCTCCGGCGGTGTCTCGATCCGAACATGGTAAGATTTTTCCAACACTTCCGGATGATGTTTCCTGATGTACCGCCTCAAGGCGTCATATGACAGCCGGAAATTATGAAAATCATATAATTGCCGATATAATGAGAGAATTGTATTTCTTTTTGGACGGTCGGTGGGCAGTTGCTCCTGTATCCAGATTTCTATTGGCGTGGAGAACTGAGAAACTGCGGAATAACGGTCTTTCCGCCCGTCCTCTTTGTTCTCCAGTCTTTTTCTCTTGTGATACCGAATCGTTCCTTCTG
>WJLZ01000138.1 GCA_014728215.1 Chitinivibrionales bacterium | reverse complement strand
GGATGCATGGTGATATTCCAGGGAAGCAAGAAATAATTCTTTATGCCCAGCCCATAGGGGCGGACCCGTGATGGATAGTATTCCATATATTCTTTCCCTTTGTCAAATGTCAATTTTTGTCCGGCAAAGGTAAGGGGTTGATCATTATTCAGCCGGTAGATAAATAGCGGAGGCGGAAATGTGGGACTGCCGGTCAAAACGAGATTCCGGGCAATCCAGGGCGATCCCAGAATTGCCGTAACAGCGCAAAAGATCGTGACATTTTTTGCCATTTGGAAAAGCTTTTCCCTACGAGACCGCATCATTATAAAGACAAGAAATGCGCTGTTTGTTAATGCATAAAACAAACCGGTCGGTTTAATCCCGCACGCAATCCCGAGGAAAAATGCAGAAAGCAGAATCTCCTTACATTCTCTACTTTCAGAATACCTCATCAGCGACCACATCGACAAAAGAATATAGAAGGTTGCGGGAAAATCGATAAAGCCGATAAACGAGGTTCTGAATATCAGAGGATTGATCACAACAAAAACAACGGCTCCCAGCGCAACGGAGCGTCCCGCTTTTTGTTTCCCCATTATGTAAATCAGCAACGAGCACAAGAGCATGAATGTCCATGACATCAATCGCGCGCCGGTTTCACCCGAAAATGCCATAGCATAGGCAAATAGAAGCTCTGCATGGCCGGCAAGATGATATACCATATACGGAAGAGATGAAATTCTTCCACCCCGAAGCCATTCATGAGGTACGGTGATATGAATCCCAATTTCATCATTACCAATCCCCCCAACGACCGGAGCATAGCAGCAGATAAGCGTTACTGCGGCAACAACAAAAGCGATAGCCACCATGATCCATTCGAATCGGGACAAGGGATTGTGAGGCTTCAGAATGTGCCGGCATTTCTTTTTCCGGAAAAAAGCCCAGATGGCTGGTATTGATGTAACCAATGCAAGCGCAAGGAACGCCCATTTGTTAAGCAGCCCCGCGTGCCCCAGCGCAAACAGTCCGTAGCACCAGACTCCCAGGCCGGCTGCACAGGCAAGAACAGCATGCTCGAGGCGATTATCCCCGGTAATTCTGATCCGGGACAACAGGTAATTTCCAATAGCAGAGGCGCTGATCAACAGTACTACAATCGCCCACATGAAATTATAACCCGATCTTGTCAAGAAACGACTGAACCGCCCGGGACTGAGTAATCCGCCCCCAGAAAAACACCCCGTTAACAAGCATGAGCCAGCCCCAGATAACGGCATGAAATAACCAGTCTGGAATTGTCTTTTTTATCCCGCGATGTGAGAGGGTATTGTCACTTGCCAGCAACGCACGTGATTCCATTCTTTGCTATCCAATGCTTTTGCTTAATTATCTGTGTTTCTGTGGTTCTTCTTTTTTTCCGTGATTTTCCGTGTGTTCCGTGGGAATCTACTTTCCGTTCGACTGTTTCATCACCGTATGCCGTAATTCCTCCAGAATGCGCCTGTTGGCAGCGATAATATCACCCACAAGACCTAAAATGATGCTTAAGACGCCAAAAAATGCCAGAATCGCCAGTAAAATCAGCGACTGGATATGACCGGCGCCCCCCTCAAGGAAATAAAACAATAGAAATCGAAACCCGATTACAGCGGATGCTGCAAGAAAGAGCAATCCAACCGAAACAAAAAATTTCAGCGGATGGTACATCAAATAGGCCCTGATCACCGAAAAAACCGACTGAACAATGTAATGGCCCATGCTGCTGAATAATCGGCTTTTTCTTTTCGGTGGATTAATCGGTATCGTGACATTCGCCACTCTCAACTTTCGCATCCCGGCAAGGACCAGACTCTCGAGAGTATAGGAAAACTTTCCATGAATAAACATCAACTCAAGCGCTTCCTTGCTGAATGCGCGAAAGCCACTAGCCGCGTCTTTGATATCCACACCCGACATGGATCGAACAAATGCCGTACCCATATGCTCGAACATCATTTTAACCGGAGAAAAGGGGCGTGGTTTATGGGAAAGACGGTCGCCAACAGATATATCAGCCTTTTTTTCTAAAATAGGCCTGATCAACCGTTCGATATGCTCCGAAGGATACTGAAGATCGGCATCGGTATTGACAAGTATATCGGCATCGTGCTCAATTGCCGCTTTAACCCCCGAAGCAAATGCATCGGCAAGGCCGAGGTGACGGGAAAGTCTTAGTACTTTCGCTCCTGTATTTTGAGCTACTTCAATGCTTCGGTCGGTCGACCCATCATCAATAACTAATACTTCAATTTCATCGATACCATCAATATGATGGGGCAACGATGCAATAGTTTCTTCTAACGTATTCTCTTCGTTATAACAGGGTATTTGAATTACCAGTTTCACTGCACACACTGTTTTTTTTAGATAATGAAATTGCTTTTCATAAATGATAAAATATTATACTATCTTTAGTATACAGTCTCTATTGTACTATAACTATGATTCATAAGGCAATAATTATAAAGATATTACAATGAATAAATCAAATGTTACTTTCAATTTTCTTTTTTTTCTGCTTTGTATCAATGGCTTACTCATGGGCCAACAAAGCTTTGAAATAACGCATTTAGAGGGAAATGCAAAAGTTCAGCGTTCGCAGAAACGGAGCTGGGAAGAGCTTACACTGGGCAAGGAACTTTATGATAACGACATCGTTGAAACTTTTTTCCAGACCCGCCTGATTCTTTCATTCGGCGACAACAATATTCTTATCCTCGGATCAAATTCCAAACTCCTTCTCAATATTGTCGAGAAAGAAGAAAACGGGCAGACGGTTCACGATGTCAGTGTTACTCTTTTTGCCGGCGGTGTATTTGCGAAAGCGGTCTCGAAATGTTTTATCAGTATTTATACTGCCAATGCAGTCGCGACCACCGGTGATGGTGCGATTTCTGCTATTGTTGAAGAAAAAACCGGTGAAACCGGATTTCAGGTGCTTGGCGGTAATGTAAAGACCCGGAATATTGCACAGCAGGATGCCTTAAACCTCGTCTCCGGGCAGACGACTATGATCTTTCCGGGAAAAGAGCCGACCGCCCCGCTTTATATTACCTATCGCCATGTAACCGTTTTAAAGCATTTTTTTGGAAACGAATATATCGAAAATGAGCTTGCCTCAGCAGGCATTCAGCCAACAAGTGACCATACCTCTACTAACCGTAAAAGCTTCACCGATGGTTTCATGGCCGGCAAACCCGGAGTGGGGAGAGTCGAAGGTGGTTTTCAGAAACGAACATTCACCCTTAACCGTATTTATGAGAGCATTCTTGCCGATCAAAATGAAAATGAGAAAGAATATTCCCCGATAACAAAGCCCGGACAGATCTTCGATAACCGCGCAACTATCGAATTTACAACATCTTTTGCACGGGCAAATGGTTCTTTTTTTCCCGCCTTTATCCTGAAACCATCCTATTCACTGCCATTTTTAAATATCGGCCTCCGTTTCAGTGTGGCAGCAAACTATGAACAACTGGGTGTGCATCAGTTCAGTGAACCCTCAGGTTTTCTTGATCTGATCGATTATGCCGAAACCGGATTTCCAATCGCTGATAGAAAAGGGTTTCTGAAATTTTCTTTAGGAGGGATTAAAGACTATACACTGGGAAAAGGAATTGTTGTTAATAATTATACAAACATAAACCCCTATTCGCTCTTTCATCCAATGGGCTTAACAGGGAAATTCATCCTGGAAGAGATTGAGACCAATATATTCGTTGCCGATTTCATG
>WJLZ01000137.1 GCA_014728215.1 Chitinivibrionales bacterium | reverse complement strand
TCGAACCTCCCACCAGAATAACTTCGTTGATATCCGAGGAAGATATTCCGGCGTCTTCCAGGGCCTTTTTGCAGGGGCCGACAGTCCGTTCGATCAATTGAGCGACCAACGCCTCAAATTTGGCGCGGGTGACAGTTATGTCAAGATGTTTCGGACCACCTGCATCGGCGGTGATAAAGGGGAGGTTGATTGTGGTCTGCATCGAGCTGGACAATTCACATTTTGCCTTCTCGGCTGCTTCCTTGAGCCGCTGGAGGGCCATGCGGTCGTTGCGGAGATCAATCCCGTTTTCCCGCTTGAACTCGTCGGCTACATAATCGATCACCACCTTGTCGAAATCGTCACCGCCTAAATGGGTGTCGCCGTTGGTGGATTTAACTTCAAAAACACCATCGCCTATTTCAAGCACCGAAATATCGAAGGTGCCGCCGCCCAGGTCGAAGACGGCTATTTTTTCGTTGCCCTTTTTCTCCAGGCCATAGGCAAGTGAAGCCGCGGTCGGTTCGTTGATAATACGTTTGACGTCAAGACCGGCAATTTTTCCGGCGTCCTTGGTCGCCTGACGCTGGGCGTCGTTGAAATATGCCGGAACGGTAACGACCGCTTCCTTTACTTCATGCCCAAGGTAATCTTCGGCGGCTTTTTTAAGGTTTTGAAGGACCATGGCCGATATTTCCGGCGGAGTATACTGCTTGCCCGCAATATTCACCTTTACCGGTTCTTCGGCATTGCCTTCGACTTGATAGGGCACCATCTTTTCTTCATTCCGGACCTCTTTTCCCCGCCGGCCCATGAATCGTTTGATTGAATAGACCGTGCTGTCGGGGTTGGTGACCGCCTGACGCTTTGCGATTGAACCAACCAGTCGTTGGCCGTCCTTTGCAAAGGCCACGATCGACGGAGTAGTCCGCGCGCCGTCGGAATTGGTAATCACTACGGGCTTACCACCTTCCATCACGGAGACAACCGAATTGGTCGTTCCCAGATCGATTCCGATAATTTTACTCATACTATCCTCCTTTATATTTAAATAATTATAATTTTTTCTTTTTTCTCGTGATAAAGAGTTTGCAAGAGTCGTGCCGAAAAAGCAAGAATACCATAATTGCCCTTTTTGAGCCGTCAAGACCAATTTAAGGACACCAGCTTTTTAATGTGTAATAGAAATGGTTCTATTTCAAAACGCGGCGTTCAATTATGAAACAGGAGGAAAGAAACAAAGGGAAGTGCAGGGCCAAAGCCCTGCACTTGGTAAGTATTAATACTCATCCATTTCAGCGCTATGGGGGCTGGAGCATTTTCTTCCTTTACTCTGTTGCAGATCACCGACGCTTCCCGACCTGCATTGGAATAAATAGTCCGGTTGCAGCCCGGATAAAGGCAACACCACCGCCGGGAACAATACCATCTTCAAGGGCGGCCCAGTGTTGCGTTGACCGTTGCAGCGAGTGTGTCGATTCCCTTGAGAAGCATGCTCCGGGCGGTTAAACCAAAATCCAACATTTTTGCAGTCATAAGTAAACTCATTTACTTATTATGACAGCAGTTGATTCTTCTATAATGACGCCAGAACATCACTTTCCCGCATGATCAAATAGTCTTCACCCTCAATATTTACTTCGGTGCCGGAATATTTGCCGTACAGCACCTTATCGCCTTTTTTCAGGCCCGGTTCAATTTTTTTGCCCTGATCGGAATATTTGCCCGGACCGGTTGCAACTACTTCCCCGGTCTGGGGTTTTTCCTTTGCGTTGTCGGGGATTATAATCCCGCCTGACGTCTTTTCTTCTGCCGCAAGGGGCTTAACGACGATCCGGTCTTCCAGTGGTTTGACATTCATATAAAACCTCCTGTAAATGGTGAAAATGAATGATGAGTCGGATCAACGAAGAAGGCTCTCCGGACCAGAATGTGTCCGGAGAGCCTTCACATCTATATGAAAAGTGGTTTGCCTTTTTGTCCATAGCCCTACTCGTCGGTTCTCAGGCGCTGATTTCTATTCGTCTGGGCTTGGCCTCTTCACGCTTGGGGATTTTTACCTGCAAAAGTCCGTTTTCAAGCGTGCCCGATATTTTATCTTTATCGTAATCGTTATTTATCTGAAAGGCACGGTAATAATCGCCCACTTTGTACTGACGAAGGATCGCCTCGCCGGGTTCTGCATAGGAGTTTTTCCCTCTGATTACCAAAGTGTCGTTCTCAGTTACCTCGATTTTTACCTGTCCCTTTTCAACGCCGGGCAAGTCGACGGCAAAAAGTATTGCATCATCCGATGCGTAAATGTCGACATCCGGACTGTACGCAACACCCGACTCATTTATCTGTTCGGCGGCAGTGTTGTTAATTGTCTTTTGTTCTCTTTTCTTCAGTTCTGTTGTCATACGACTCACCTCCTTTATTGCACATCGACAGCAATACGCTTCGGTTTGGATTCTTCACATTTGGGTAAGGTAATGTCCAGTATGCCGTTTTTAAAGAGCGCGGTGATCTTATCCTGCTCGATTTTGCACGGAAGGGTGAATGATTTTTCAAAATCACCCGACGACCGTTCCTGTCGTACGAGAGCGTAGCCGTCATTGTCGAATAACGGCTTCTTTTGGCCCGATAAGGTCAGCACGCCGTCGGAATAAGTAATCGAAACATCGTCTTTGGTCATGCCCGGCAACTCCGCGGTAATAACGATTTCTTCGCCTTTATCGTAGGCATTCATTAATGGAAACGAGCGCCCGGTCACGCCATAATTGGACCCCGAAAAAATGTTGTCGAGATCACTTCTCATTCGCTCCAACTCTTTCCACGGATCAATACGCCACATCATAACAACCACCTCCTCTGGTTAAATTCGAAACCCCAAAATTTGTCTATAAACCCGATTCTATTACTTTATTCTTGGTGATTCCTGTGACTTCAGGGTAAATCGTTGTATTTTGTTTTCTGTTTCTGAGAGCTGCAAATCATGTGCCAGATAAAAGTGGCTGAAAAATCGAAATACAGGCACTCTATGGCAAAATGGGCGTTTCAAAATGAAATGACGTTTTAATTTCAGACAGGTGAGGTCGTTATCAGAGGATATCGGCGAGTGTTTTTCGGAGGGTGCTGATACGGGCCGGAGCAACACTGAAAAACCTGAAGCCGGAATCGATAAGTTCCTTTGTATATTCGGGATTCGCAGCCATCTCTCCACAGATAATGCATTCGATGCCGGCGTCTTTTGATTTCTGTACGACAGTTTTAAGAGACTTGGCAACCAGTTGGGCTCCTGCTTCATAGTACTCCGAACAACTCAGCGTTTCTCTATCCGCTGCTACAGCATACTGAATGAGATCATTGGTACCGATACTGAGAAAATCCGAATTCTTTATAATGTTATCAATATCCATAATTGCCGAAGGTGTTTCGATCATGGATCCGATTTGTATTGGAGGGTAGACATTAAGTTTTTTACATTCCTTTTCAAGAAAGGATCGGATAAAAACAACATCTTCGGCCAGTGAGGTCATGGGCACCAGTATTTTTAATGTATATTTTTCGGCCAGTTTGATGAATGCTCTGAGTTGTGTGCGAAGCAGGCCGGGATATTTCTTTAACACCCGCACTCCCCGCAACCCAAGCAGCGGATTCCGGCCGCTTTCAGTTTTAAGATAGGGCAGATTTTTATCCCCGCCGATGTCAAGCAAGCGGATGGTTATGGGGAGATGGTGAAGTGGTGTTACGATTGTATTGATCTCGTTTACCAGTGATTCTTTATTAGGAAGGATCGAACTGGCCATATAGAGGTTTTCCAGCCTGAAAAGACCGACTCCTTCGGCATTCGATTCGGCCGCTAATGCAGCATCTTCTGCAGTGCTGACATTTGAAAGTATCCTTATCGGTTCATCGCCGATAAAAAAGGAACGGGTCATCATTTTCTTCTTGATTGAGCGAAATTTCCTTTTTTTCTTTGTTTGATCGCTCATCACCTGTTGTTTTTCTTCAACATCCGGATTGATAATAATCCTCCCCTCGTTGCCGTCAACAATAACAACGGTACCTTGAGGGACGCTGTTGAAAATACGGGAGTTGACATTCGAAACATACGGGAGGTTAAGTGCCCGGGCAAGTATAGCCGAATGACTGCTTCCACTTCCTTCTTCGGTAACAAAAGCCACCGCATTATGGGTGTTGAGATGGATAGTATCGGACGGCAGAAGCCGGGGTGTCATGATAACCGCCCTGGATGGGATCGCCGAAAGAATGTTATCTTCAATACCGGTAAGAACCCGAAGGAGCCGCCATTCGATATCCTGGATATCACTGATCTTCTCTTTGATCATAGGGTTGGAATTCTGCTCGAACTGACTTTTTACCTTGCCGAAGGTTTCGCGGATAATCTGCTCGGCATTAATCATTTTTTCCTGGATAAGGTCTTCGATTTCATAGCGAATAAAGGGATCGTCAAGAATCGTGAGCTGGGCCTGGAGGATCGCTTCCTCGTTGTGAGAAACTGCGCCGGATATCTGACGTTGCAGGGCGGCGAGGTCTTTTTTGACTCTGGTAAAAGCTTTATTTATTCGTTTCAATTCTTCGGGAATTTCAAACTTGCGGAGTTTAATGGTTTTGAAATCGCGAGTAAGAACGTCCTTATAACTAAAAGATTTTCCCAACGCCCGTCCCGGTACAATAGGAATAGCGGGTATAACCCGCCGTGACACTATTCGTTTCTGCCCGGGAACCGTAATTTCCTTTTCAGGTTGAACGGGTGATGGTGTACGCTGGTCGAACCAGGACTCAAAAATTGATCTGTCTGCATTGTCAACAAGGGTTTGTGGATCGGGGGGACGACCGGCGTTGGGGCTGACGGTAGCAGAACCGGTCCGGACAACCGGGGACACGGCCGAATTACCGATTTCCATTCCGCTCACTGCATTTTTCAGTCGATCCGTCACCTTGGAAACGTCCTTTTTACCCAGTCCCGGAAGGATAACCGCAAATGTATTGCCCGTATACTGATAAATACGGTCGACTTCCTGGACGTTATTTTCCAGCTCTTTCCGGATGTCTTCAACCGCCTTTTCTTCAACCGGATATCCATAGGCGCTGTGCATTTCGGAAAGATGGTCGATATCAAGAAGAATAATTGAAACAGGATAGGGAAGGTTTTCTTCCCGGTTGAGTACTTTTTGAAGTTCGGTGATGAAATTTCGGGACTCGTATATGCGCTGGGTTGAGCCGATGGTATCGGAGACTCTTCCCACGATAGTAAAATTCGAGAGGTCCGGAGCCGCGCCGCCTATTGATGATATTTCGATATAATCCAGTGCCGAGACCGTGAGACTCACCGGACGGGACAGTTTCCGAGAAAGAAAATTACGGTGTTCGACAATATCGAGAAACGTTTTTTTCGCCTTTTCAGCACTTTCCGGGATCGAATGGGTCAGGAGATAGACCGCATGAGTATATATCTCATCACCAAGCTGTTTTTTTAAAGCAGTGATTTTTGTCCGTTGTCGTTTGTTGCCCTTATGGCCATCGGCCAGTAATTCGATAAGGTCCCGCCGGAACGACACAGGCGCCGATGATATCGATCTGATTCTTTTCTTTCTTTTCTTTTCTGCCATTGGTGTTTCCTCTACATCTTCTTTCCTCGAATAATTGAAAATATCAGGCCAAAGCCGATAAATGCAGCAAGGAGAAAGCCGGCGATGCCGATAAGGGGGATGTCAAAAAATTTCGGCGGAATTCCCGAATGGATAACGATGGAAGATCCCACTATCAGGGCGGCAAGAACAATTGCAAAAATCAGACGATTGACAAGCTGACCGTGGCGTATGAGCATGGGCTCGAGCCCCCGATGTTCAAACTGGATGTTAAGATCGCCTGATTTGATGAGCCGGACGATTTCTTTGAGTTCGAAGGGAAAATCTTTTGCCAGGGATGCTATATCCGAGAGGGTAAAAAAGATATCATATGAAAGATGGCGAAGCCGGGGATTTTCTTTAATCAGTTTTTTGACATAGGGTTCAAGTTGCCGGGTGATATTGAATTCGGGATCCAGCCTCCTGGCAACGCCTTCGGTAATAATGATCGTACGGAGAAGCAGATAGAATCCCGGAACGATTTTCAGATTATGTTCGGTAATTATGCCTGCGAAACGATGGAGGATGTCGCCGATGTCAATCTCTTTGAGCATAAGAAGCGAATATTCTTCGATAAACTCGGTGATATCATACTCGAGCTGTTCGATATTGCGTACCCGTTCGCTGGTAAGTTGAACAAGGGTGCGGACAATTCGCTGCGGGTCCTTTTTTACAACGCCGTAAAGGACTATGCTCAGATGATATCGAAGACTGGGAGGGAGCACACCCATGGCGCCGAAATCCAGAAAACAGATAGACCCGTCGCGGCGCACAAGAATATTTCCCGGATGAGGATCGGCATGGAAAAATCCGTGATAAAAAATCTGCCTGAGAATAAGATTGACACATGTTTTGGCGGTTTCTTTTGGACTTATCCCTGCTTCTTCGAGTTTGTCTACCCTCGAAACTTTGATTCCATGCACAAATTCGGTGGTCAGAACTTTCCGGGTAGAAAAGTCCATGTACAACTTATGAACAAATATTTGCTCTTCTTTCAAAAAATCACAGCGGAAACGTTCGATATGGGCAGCTTCAATAGAAAAATCGAGTTCCTTACTCAGCATGCGCTCGAATTCATCGACGAGCTGGGTCAGATGGAGTGCCCGCATGATCTGATTGTTTCTTTCGAGAAGCGTGGCAAGATGGTATAAAATATCCAGATCGGTGGCAATTGCCTGTCTGATATTAGGTCGCTGAACCTTGACCGCAACCATATCATCGTTATTTAACACCGCCCGATGAACTTGAGCGATCGATGCCGATGCCAGTGGCTTTTCGGAAATGGTCTTGAATATTTTATCGATAGGATTCTTCAACTCCTGTTCGATTATCTTTTTAATTTCTTTAAAGGAAACAGGCGCTACCGAATCCTGCAGCTTTTCAAGTTCGGTGATAAGGTCAACCGGAATCAGGTCCGGACGATTGCTGAGAAACTGACCCAGTTTGATAAATGTCGGGCCCAACTCTCCAAGAGCAAGGCGGACACGTTCCCATCGGGATACCTTGCGCGACCGCTCTTTCTCCTCATGGGTAAAAATAATCTTCTTGGTCAGAGAGAGATAGCGCTCGATATTCAGGCTTGCAACGATATCGCCAAAACCGTATTTAATCAGAACCGAAAGTATTTCACCATAGCGGCCAATATGAAGGATGCCGCTTCTTCTGGTACGAAGACCCATAGAAATCCAGGCTATATCAATTTATTGATTTGTTTATTTTTTTTCTTCTTTTTCATCATCAACATCCTTCTCGAGCCGTGACAGGCGGTTTTCAAGAGAGGAAATTTCTTTTCTGGTCGGGATATCAAGCCTCTTGAGTGTTTTTTCCATTGTTTCACTCACCGATTTTTCCATTGCCAGACGGGCCTCGGATGATCTCTTTTTGAGTTCTTCAACAAATTTTTTTCCTTCAGCTTCAGACATGTTAGTATCTTCGGCAATCTTCTTGCCCATCTCTTCAACTTTTTCTTTTGCCATATATGCTGCACCGATTCCTGCATAGATGGCTTTTTCAACGATTTCGAACATAGGTATGCCTCCTTGTGGCTGATATGACTAAAATAAAAAATTTTCTGTCGGTTGTCATTTAATAAAACATCAAATTGTATGACGCAGCTTTAAATTTTTAACCCAGTTTCCTTATTCAATATAATTTATAGAAGTATGTTTCATTTTAAAAGTTTTATGTTTCATTTTGGATCGGAACCGATATTTTATCCCTTTTTCGAGTAATCAAACGCCCTTTTCCAGTTGGCATTGATCTTGCATAAGGGTACATCGGACACATTCAAAAAATAAGTATAAAAACGTTTCATGGAGAATATTACGTATGAACATCGAAAAATTTACAAAAAAATCTCAGGAAGCCTTGCAGGCTGCTCAGGTTGAGGCTGTTCAGCGGGGCCATCAGGAGTTACAACCACTTCATCTGATGATGGCGCTTCTGAAGCAACCTGAGGGGATTATCCCTGCACTTTTAGGGAAATTGAATATCAATGTAGCTGTTTTAGAGAATGAAATCGAAAACAAACTGAAAGCTATACCCGCCGTATCCGGGACGGGAGCGTCACAAACCTATGCATCACGCACATTTACAGCGGTTGTTGCTGAAGCGCAGGCACTGGCGAATAAAATGAAAGATGACTATGTGAGCGCCGAGCACCTCTTCCTGGCATCCCTGGATAAAGATTCGTCGTGTAAAGAGGCTGCAGATAATACGGGTATCAAAGAACGGGATATTTTAAACGGTCTCAAAGAAGTCAGGGGCAAGCAGCGCGTGACCTCACAGGATCCGGAAG
This sequence comes from Chitinivibrionales bacterium, assembly GCA_014728215.1. Taxonomy (NCBI): domain Bacteria; kingdom Pseudomonadati; phylum Fibrobacterota; class Chitinivibrionia; order Chitinivibrionales; species Chitinivibrionales bacterium. The sequence goes on along the minus strand of WJLZ01000137.1, from coordinate 2,134 downwards.
GTACCTTTCAGGCCCTTGAGAAGTATGCCCGGGACCTTACCGGTATGGCAGAGCAGAACAAGCTGGATCCGGTAATCGGCAGGGATGATGAGATCCGCCGGATAATTCAGATCCTGTCCCGTCGTACCAAAAACAATCCGGTGCTTATTGGTGATCCGGGGGTAGGAAAGACCGCTATTGTTGAAGGTCTTGCTATCCGCATAATCAATGGCGATGTTCCCGAGGGTTTGAAAAACCGCCGGCTGGTAGCTCTTGACATGGGGGCGCTCATAGCCGGGGCCAAATTCAGGGGTGAATTTGAGGAGCGATTGAAAGCGGTGCTCAAAGAGGTCACCGAAAGCGACGGGAATATCATTCTTTTTATCGATGAACTCCATACGGTCGTGGGAGCCGGTGCGGCCGAGGGAGCTATGGATGCCGGTAATCTTCTCAAGCCCATGCTTGCGCGGGGAGAACTCCATTGTATTGGTGCAACGACGCTTGATGAATACCGGAAACATATAGAGAAAGACAAGGCCCTCGAACGGCGATTTCAGACAGTCCTCATCGATCAGCCAACCGTCGAAGATACTATTTCGATCCTCCGCGGTCTTCGGGAGCGATATGAAGTCCATCATGGGGTGAAGATTCGTGACGGCGCCATTATTGCAGCGGCAACTCTCTCCGACCGGTATATTTCCGACCGGTTCCTTCCGGACAAAGCGATCGATCTGGTCGATGAAGCTGCTGCGCGGTTGCGTACCGAGATGGACAGCCGTCCCACTGAACTCGATGAAGCAATGCGTCGGCAGATGCGGATAGAGATCGAAATAACCGGACTTAAAAAGGAAAAGGACAAAAAATCACGGGAGCGGCTCGAGCGATTGAAACAGGAACTTGCTGAAGTCAAGGAGTCGGTGGCGGAAATGAAAACCCGCTGGGAAACCGAAAAGAAACGAATTACCGATCTTCAGGCAATGCGGGAACAACTGGACCGGTATAAAAGTGAACTGGAAACCGCGGAGCGGGGATACGATCTTAACCGGGCCGCCCAGCTCCGTCATGGGGAAATCCCTACCCTGGAGCGAAGTATTGCCGAAGCCGAAGCTAAATTGCGGGAGCAGGAGTCGCGGTTGATGAAAGAGGAGGTTGATGAAGCAGATATTGCATCGATTATCAGCCGGTGGACCCATATTCCGGTCAACAAACTGGTGCAAAGCGAACGGGACAAGCTGCTGACCCTTTCGGACCATCTGCACAAACGGGTAGTTGGTCAGGATGAGGCTGTTGATGTGGTTGCCGATGCAGTGCTTCGGGCCAGAGCAGGACTCAAAGACCCACAACGTCCGATAGGGAGTTTCATTTTCCTCGGACCGACCGGCGTTGGTAAAACCGAACTTGCCCGGTCGCTGGCTTTCAACCTCTTTGATGATGATCGGGCTATGGTTCGTATTGACATGTCGGAGTATATGGAAAAGTACGCCGTCTCGCGGCTGGTAGGGGCGCCTCCCGGCTATGTTGGGTATGAAGAAGGCGGGCAACTCACCGAAGCGGTCAGGAGAAAACCCTATTCGGTCGTGCTCTTCGATGAGATCGAAAAAGCCCATCCCGATGTTTTCAATATACTTTTGCAGATACTCGATGACGGTCGTATTACCGATGCACAGGGCCATGTAGTCAACTTTAAAAATACGATTATCATCATGACTTCAAATATCGGAAGCACTTCAATTACCGAACAGGCGGGTGAGCATTACGAAGATGTTCGTAAGACCGTGCTCGATCAGATGCGGAAACATTTCAGGCCCGAGTTTCTCAACCGGGTCGATGAAATCGTGGTGTTCCACTCCCTTACCAGGGAACATATCGAATTGATCGTGGGTATACAGCTCGAGCGCTTTGCCAAACTACTGGCGTCAAAGAATATCACCTTTGAAGCTGATGATTCTGCCCGGAAGTATCTTGCAAAAACCGGATTCGATCCGGTCTACGGCGCGCGGCCGCTGAAACGGACAATTCAGCGGGAACTCGAGACTGCAATTTCGAGAATGATTGTGGCCGGAGAACTGGGTGAAGGCAGCAAAGTGAAAGTACGCGCCGAAGGAGACACGTTGAACTTTTCGGCAGAGTAAGAACCTGAAGAATATTTTAAATA
>WJLZ01000136.1 GCA_014728215.1 Chitinivibrionales bacterium | reverse complement strand
CGAAAAAAAACGCTTTTCTTTTCTCACTAATCACTATTTGTATATCGGATTACTCGCCCTGATTACGATTACGCTCTATTCGCAATTTCTTTTTTCCGATAAAATGTTGTATAGCAGTGATCAGCTCGGGGGGTTGGATTCGAGATCGTTCTACCGTGAGGCGCTGGTAAATCAGGGGCAGTTCCCTGAATGGTTTTCCTGTAGATTAGGGGGGATGCCCTCTATCGATGCCTCTTTTGGTGATGCTTTTTATCCTCCGTCACTGCTGATACATATGGTCATGCCGGTGCACAGAGCGCTGGGAATGAAAATGGTACTTCACGTGATTTTAGCCGGTCTATTTTTCTATCTGTTGCTGGTAAAGGGATTCGGAGCGTCGCCCCTCGTGGGATTTATCGGTGCGGCACTGTATATGCTCAATCCTCAGTTCATTTCCCATACCTATCCCGGGCATGACGGAAAAATGTTTGTTATCGCATGGCTGCCTTTTGTGTTGTGGCGGCTGAAGTCGCTGCTTGAGAAGCCGAATCTGGTTAATTCATTGCTTTTATCGATAGGAATAGCAATGTGCCTGTTGACCTCACACGTGCAATTGACTTATTTCATGCTCTGGGGGCTTTTCCTCTATTGGGTGATGCATCTTGTATTGCAGTGGAGAGGACACAAGCAACTTAAACCACTCGTTCCTGCCGCCGGGTATTTTTGGCTTGCGGTTTTTGCAGGGCTTGCGATAGCTTTTGTGCAGTTGTACCCAACGTTTATGTTTGTGCGTGGAGCGTTTTCCGTTCGTGGAGTCGACCGCGGTTTTGATTTTGCCTCATCCTGGTCTCTCCACTGGCCCGAATTCTTTTCCCTGTGGGTGCCGGAATTCGGCAACTGGCTCGATTACTATTGGGGCAATAACCCATTTAAGCTGAATACGGAATATGCTGGCGTTATGGTTACACTTTTTGGAGCTGTTGGCATTATCTCCCGTCCAAAACCGTGGCGTATTTTCTGGGGAACTCTTGCAGTCCTGGCGGTTTTATACAGTCTTGGCGCGAATACACCGGTGTTCCATATTGCTTACTATCTGATACCCGGCGTTAAAAAATTCCGTGCCGCCAGCATGATGATGTTCTGGTTTTCATTTGCGCTCTCGTTGCTTTCCGGTTTGTTTTTCATGGATGTTGTTAGGGGACGATTTAATGAGCTGGAAGCAAAAGCAAAAAGCAAATGGAAGCGGGGGATTTTTGTCGCTGCTGGAGCCATTACGCTTATCGCCCTCATTTTTTCGGCCAAAGGGTTTGTGTCATCACTGATGGGCTTGGTTATTGAAGGTACTCAGAAACAGAGAATATTCGAGGTCAATTTTGAAAAGAATTTCCTCCCCATGCTCTGGTTATGGTGGCTTTTTTCGCTTGCAGGACTGGGAGTGCTTTGGGGCGCCGTAACCGGAAAGCTTAACAAATATGCGTTTCTTGTCATTGTTTTAGGCATTGGAATTATCGATGCCGCACGGGTTGACAGCCAATTCATCAAAGTTGTGAGTGCCCGCCCTTATTTTAATTCTGATCCGGCTTTGGTAGAGCTTTCTAAGAAAATGGAGAGTGATCCATTCCGATGTTTTACCTTGCCCGGTACGCTTCCGCAGAACTCGGAGGGTGTGCATGACTTGGAAGGTATCACTGGTTTCCATGATAATGAACTTCGGTGGTACCGTGAATTCAGAGGCGATCAGTCCAACCGCAATTTTCTGCAAAGCCTGGTTGAAATGGGCGCTGACGGCAAGGCGTATCTGGTTCCATCAAACCTGAGAAAAGGGAATAATTTCCTTAACCTGGCAAATGCGAGATATATTCTGACCCGCCAGGGAGGAAGAATTGTACCGGTTGAGAATGAAAGCGCTCTGGGGAGAATCTCATTTGTGCCGGGGTATACTGTTATGAAAGAAGATGAAATTATCAAAGCACTCCAGGAAGGAGCGTATGATATCAGGCACAAAGTGGCATTGCTCGAGGAACCTTCTCGGAAACCGGCTCCCTTTGTCGAGATGGATTCAACAGGTGTCAAGTATCCATCGTACACAGTGAATTGGGATAAATACACTGTCAACCATCGTAAAGCCACCGTAACCACCGACAGAGATGGGTTTCTGAGAATATCGGAGGTTTACTATCCGGGATGGAAAGTGCTTGTTGACGGAAACCCTGCAAATATTTACAAGGCAGACTATGCATGGATGGCCGCATATATACCGGCGGGAACGCACGAAGTTGAAATGATGCCGGAGTCTCTTTATCTGGGTACCGCTTCGTTAATTTCATTTCCGGCACTGTTTGCCGTGTTGATTTATTTCGGAATTTGGGGAGCTTTGAATATAAAGCGGCGGAAAGAATCCAGCGATTCGAAATCGTAGCCTGTCGGCACATACTGGCTTTTAATTATATAGGACCGGAGATAGGGAAGCTTGATCCGGTCGGAGTTCTTGTCGCCCACCATAATGGAGTGCGTCAGATCGATATTGTGCTTTTCTGCTGCATCAAGAAACATTCCCGGTTCCGGCTTACGAAAGAGTGAGTGCCCGGTGTACTCAGCAACATTTCCCTTTTCGTGATACGGGCAGTAAACAAACCCCTCTATGGCAATTCCATGCTTCGCAAACACTGTCGCCATCCAAGCATGTACAGATTCAACATCGCCATGTTCGAAATACCCGCGGGCAATGCCTGCCTGGTTGGTTGCCACAATGATTTTATATCCCCGGCGCTGGGCATCGCTGCAAAGATCGAATATGCCGGGACAGAACTGTATGTCTTCGATTTTGTGAACATAATGGGAATCTTCGTTGATGATCCCATCCCTGTCGAGAAACAGGGCTTTGCTTAATTTATGGTAATCATGATACGGGAACTTTGGAACCGGGATTCCAAAAGCTTTTTCAGCCCTGAGCAGTTGACGTATTTGTAAACTTTTAGCCTCGGAAATGTGCTTTAGCAATGTGTCTCTTCTACACAGCGAAAAGCCGGATGGTATAAAACTTTCTTCCTTGGCAAATTTCTTTTCATTCTTCCAGATTATTTGATAAGAGTCATCCAGATAAAATCCGGTATTTGAAAATTCAACAGTGCACGCCAGGATCAATTCGGCATTATATTCGCTTTGATATTTATTAAGAAGATTTAAATCGCATGCATAATCGGGCAGGCTGTCGATTAGAAGGATGAAATCATTCTTATCGAATCTTGATATTTTATTTGTAATTAGCGGTATTTCATATTCAAGGATATCCAATTTGGTATTGGCAGATACTGAGTTATTAATATAATCACGAAGTGCGTTGCTATTCGCCTGAGAATCAACTAATATTTCATTATATCCACGGTTCCTTAAAAAAAGAATCAATTGGTTGAGTTTGTCCTGATCTTTTTCAGAAAGATTCTGCTCCACATTCAAGCCGGAACCTGGTAATAGCAGCGCATTCATTACAGTTTATCACCCTCGATATCTTTGTGTAAAGCAACCGTCTCATTCCTGCAACATGAATCTCAGAGTTGCAACATTCTTTGGTATGCCTTTGTTATAAAATACTACTTTTCCTCTATGAAAATGCAATTGCAATGAAATCAAAGGTTTATGGCATAAGTATTGCATTACATCGTGCGGCTGTTAAAAAGATGTTTTAGCTATCTTTCTTGTTTGAAAGGAGGTGGTTGCTATGTTGCAGGTGTAAGCTCTATTCAAGAATTTTTTTGGATTTAAACTTAACTTAAAGGAGTTCTTTATGATTTTAAAAAGAATTATTTTGCCATTCTTTGGATCAATAACTGTATTTCTATTGGCATCATGCGGCGATTTAGCTAAAGAAACAGTTGTTGGATGCACCGATCATGAACATGATCATTCGATTAGCGCCACAAATCCTTCAGTTAGCTATCAAGGCCAATGGCGCTGGTGCAAGAACTGCAAAGGATTATGGTTTTCAGGACACACGAGTGGAGGTAAGTGTCCCTACAATAACAGCAATCATTCATTTGAGAACAGTTATCAATACATTCTGGAGTTTGGCTCTCCAGGACATAGTTGCGAAATTCCCGGTAGGCAGTGTGGCTGGAGATTTTGTAACAAGTGTAAGGGGCTATTTTATTCAGCATACGGCAATGGCGTATGCAAAGCAGGAGGATCGCATGATGGAAGTAGTAGTGGAGAATATGTTCTGCCGCTATCAAGTCAATCAACGCCTTATTCTACTCAGGGAAATTGGAAATGGTGCAATAAATGTCAGGGGCTTGTGCATGTAGATGGCTCTGGAATATATGGTCTCTGTCCTGCAGGCGGCAATCATGATGTGTCAAGCAGTGGCAGTTATCATTTATTCAATGCTGAAACTCGTAATGGTTTTCGCTACTGTAAAAATTGCAAGGTGCTATGGGATGGATCTTTCAGTCGAAATGCTTGTCCTGTAACTGGATTTCATTCACAAGAAGGGAGCGGCAATTATCTCCTGGATGCGGGAGTAAAAACTAATCTGCTTTATACTGATATGCAGCCTGGATGGAAGATGTGTTACAAATGCTCGAATATTATTAAACCAGGTACAAGTCCTGGAGAATGTTGTGTTATTAGTGGAAGCGATCAGCATGAGTTCTATTCAGATCCAGATTATGCATTGCGGACATCTGAAATGTATCGTGCACAAGGAGGATGGAAACAATGTATTAAATGTAACGCTATAGTATATGCAGGTGGTACTGCAGGTCCTTGCAAGGCAGGTGGAAATCATACTTATGGAAGCACAGAATATTATTTGAGGTATCAATAAATATCATGCTTTTGTTTACTCAAGAGTACCGAGTTCTCATTTCCATGCAAATTTGGGCACTTATTTCTCATGAAAGCCGGCGAATTTAGCCGAATTTCGACAGTTCGCGGAGAATTCGGTACTCTCAAGTTGTTTACTAAATACTGATTAATAATATGCGTAGGCTATCAGCTATGTGACCTCCAGAAACTTGCAAAAATGAACAAGAGGATATTTTCTAGGAATGCATATCGGTAAAAAATTGTATTATAGTGCCTAATGCATCAAGTTCTCCAAATAATGGGAAAACCTTACTATAAGGCTTTCCCATTATTATTTTATCAATACCCAGCATCGAAGGCTCCTTTCAGAAATTGGATTCGCTTGCCAGATATTTCTGACATAGAGCCTGATACACTCAGATCATCGAATCTCAATAACCTGGAAGGCAAATATGAAAAAATCGTTTGCTCTGTTCTTTTTGATTTTTAGCCTTCTGGGGGTTATCTATCATTGCACAACCCCCAGCGACCCAACCGAAAATCCAAAAAATGTCGTTGTCGGCATTGACATGGATTCACTGGTAGTCCTTGGGGATATGGCGGAAATCAATGTGAGTATTCTTCTGTCGAACCTTGTGGATTCGGTGAGAGTTGTATTTGGTGAGAATGAGTCCGATACTGCGATTATTCTTGCAGGGGGAAAAGCTGATGGTGAGATTACAATCCGGCTCACTTATACTTATGCATCAGCAGGAAACAAGAAGGTCAGTGCGGTTGCTTTCCTGAAAGAGAGCGATCTGCAGAAGAATGCAGATTTTTCGGTTACTGTTGTAAGCAAACCGGTGATTGCAGGTGATTCATGTGCTCCAGTGGGTATTCCATACCCGGATTCTTCATTTGGTATCTTTGTTGGCGCCGATGGGTCGGGTGAGCTGAGTTATATATGGTATAAAAACGATTCCCTTTTCGATTCTCTTTCTGGAGACACTCTTACTTTCCAGTCATTAAGCGAGCAGGATACCGGTGTGTATTATTGCCTTGCTAATAATGAATGGGGTGTGGACACCAGCGCTGAGTATCGTCTGGTCCTTGCCGAACTTCCGGTGCAGCAGTTCGATCTGGTTGTTGCAGGTTCAGGGATGGGCAATGTCCTTATCGAGCCTGCTGGAGGCAGCTATCCTGCAGGCACAGAGGTTATCATTACTGCGGTTGCTGCCGATGGCCGGCATTTCAAAGCATGGGACGGTGCGCCGGTAACCGGGGAAACTGATTCAGTACAGTCCATAACCATGAATCAGGACTATACAATTCAGGCGGTATTTGAACAGGATGCTGCCGAGTACACGCTGGTAATAACCTCATCGGGAAACGGCACGACTCAGCTTAATCCATTGGGAGGAGTTTACGTTGCCGGGACTAATGTTGCACTCTCCGCTGTTGCTGATACAGGATGGCATTTTAAAGCGTGGAGCGGTGCACCGATTGACGGCCGCACTTGCGTGCAATGTACTGTCGCCATGAACAGCAATTATGCATTACAGGCCATTTTCGAACAGGATGCTGCCGAATATTCACTTGCAACGGCAAGTTCGGGTCAGGGAAATGTAGAAATCTCCCCGGAAGAAACCACGTACGCGGGCGGAGCAGAAGTAACGCTCACTGCAGTTCCTGATTCAGCCTGG
>WJLZ01000135.1 GCA_014728215.1 Chitinivibrionales bacterium | reverse complement strand
GGCGTTCGGTCAGTGGGGTGAGTTAATGGGAGAAAACGCTATCGCTACGGCCACACTTGACCGGCTTTTACATCATGCACAAGTCATCATCTTGAAAGGAGAGTCATACCGCTTGAAAAACAGAATCAAACTGGGGTTGGTTCCCCCGGCGAAATGATGTTTTTTTGCCGAAAATGGGAAATAATATCCCGGCGTTTTTGGGAAATATTTTTCCGGTGTTGACAGGCTGAACGCCTGGAAATCCATTACACACCAAAACATGGCAGTTGGCTGAATATTGCGGAAATTGAACTCAGCGTTTTGAAAGGCCAGTGCCTTAACCGAAGAATTCCGGAAATCGAAACGATGCGTAATGAAGTGCGTGATTGGGAATTGCGTCGCAATAATCGTGAATCAAAAGTAAACTGGCACTTTACTACAACTGAGGCAAGGGTTAAATTGCATAGACTATATCCGAAACTTTAACCGGTACATGGTACTACGTCGAATCCGGCAAAATCCTTGAGAATTTCTCCGAGGCTATCAAGGCACAAAAGAAATACGAATCAGAGATGGAAAAGATGGAGTCAGAACTGAAGGTGATTCAGGATTCTCTGAATGCAGCACTTGAGTCTATCAAAACCGGATATGACAAGGCTGCAAAGGAAAAAAGAAACGTCCTGACCCAGAATCTCGACAAGTGGAACAAGGACTATGCAAAGTATTCAAAGTTCGTCCATGAGAGCAGCGTTTCTAAAAGAAACGAGATTATGCAGCCTGTTGTCGAGAAGGTTAATGGTTTTCTGGAAATTTGGGGGCATGAGCACAAGAGGTCATCACGTACCCCGCTGCACCGCAACCTTCTCAATCTGCCCCACCGCCTTCTCTGCAAGCTGTTTCAGCGTAATGCCTTTAATAATCTCGAACGAAGTAAGCTCGATTCCCAGTTCTTTGTTGAGCCGGGAGGAGAGTTCCATTCCCATGAGAGAATCGATACCCAGGTTATTGAGAGAAATGTCGGCACTGATTTTGGTTTCGGGCATTTTAAGTACTGATGACACCTCGGATTTCAGGCGCAGGATGCCGAATTCGATCGGTTTACCGCCCGATTGCTTGAATTCCTCAAGTTCCTCGGCAAGCTCGGCGAGTTTCACGTTGTTCTGTTCGCCTGCTTGTGTGGCCATGACCTCGGAGAAAAACTCCGATTTGGCCGCCTTGGGATACATGGAAGCCCAGTGTTCCCAGTCGATATCGAATACGCCGATATTGGTGAGATCATTGAGAAGTATTTTTCCCAGCGCCTCGAGTGCTGTCTTGACCGGAATTTGGCGAATTCCCCCTTTAGCGAGCATGTCGGCAACATCTTTGTTGCGAGCCACAACACCGGTATCGCCGATAGCGCCCCAGTTAATCGATGTGCACGGCAAACCCTGCTCCCGTCGCCACTTCGCAAAACCATCTAAAAACCCGTTTGCCGCGGCATAGTTGGCCTGGCCCGCATTGCCGATTACCGCAGAAACAGAGGAATAGCAGACAAAAAAGTCTAAAGGCTCCTTAAGAGTTGCTTCATGAAGATTAATCGCGCCTTTGACTTTTGGAGCCATGACACGATCGAGACTTTCATAATCCATGTCCCGGATAAGCTTGTCATCAAGCACCATCGCTGCATGAATAATGCCGCGAACAGGGGGGAAGTCGGCTTTGATCTCATTCATCACTTCATCGATTCCATTTCTGTCGGTGACATCTGCAGCCAGTGCTTTAACTCTGGTTCCAAGGTTCTCCATATACTCTACACCAGTTTTTGCTTCATCGGTTTGAAGCCCGCGCCTGCTGAGAAGCACAAGATGACCGGCGCCGTTTTCTGCAAGCCATTTGGCAGTTGCCAGACCGAAGCCGCTGAGACCGCCGGTGACAATATAGGTGCCGTCCTCGCGAAGGAGGTCTCCCTTGAGCTGGCGAACTACCGGGACGATCTGGTCTTTCATGTCTATGACTATTTTGCCGATGTGCTTGCTTTGGGCCATGTAGGTGAAGGCATCTTTGATTTCTGAGGCTTTGAATATTGTACAAGGATGTGGTTTGAAATATCCCTTTTCAAAGCATTCAAGTACCTGCAATGCGCATTCGTTCCATACTTTTTCATTACTGACAGCAAGCCTGTCGATATCAATTGCAAAAAATGAAATATTACGGTCAAAAGGGCGCATGGGAAGAAAATCATTATTAATAATGCCCTTTTTGCCAATCTCAATATATCGTCCATTTTCACTTAATAAGATAAAATTCGAGATAAGGATTTCATCATCCTGAGCGCTGAAGATTACGTCAACGCCATAGTCATCCGTTAACTGCAGGATGTTTTCAGCAAAATCGAGAGACCGGGAATCAAATACGAATTTAATGCCTGTTGATTGTAAAAACTTCCTCTTCTCTTCATTTCCTGCAGTTGCATAGATCTCTGCGCCCAACCATTTTGCTATTTGGATTGCTGCTAAGCCGGTTGCACCTGATCCATTGTGAATGAGGATTTTTTCGTTTGCTGATAGATTTGCCTTTTTTACTATACCGTAATAAGCTGTAATAAACGTAGTGATAAATGGTGGAAAGTTAATATCAATATTCTGAGGCACCTTGTAAATATATGGTGAGTTTGTTGTTATATATGCTTGCATGCACCATTTATCCATCGCAACTATTACATGATCTCCGGTTTTAAATTTATCCATTGAATCGCCTGCATTAACAACCACTCCAAAACACTCTATTCCAATAGTATCTTTATTATAAGTAGCCAATGTTTCAATTTCAGGCATTTTTCCGATTATCTTCAGTAAATCCTTAAAATTAAGAGCTGTATAATGGACTTTAATTTGTATTTCATTTTGCTTTGGATTTTTCAGTGGCGCTTTTTTAAATGATATATCCTCAACCAAATTCGTGTCGTGTTTGTTTATTATGATGTTACTATCGGTTGTTGAAATAAAACTTTGAGCATCGTTCTGAGGGATCGAAAATGTTTTCAATTTTTTTGAAAATAAGCTGTTCTGCTCAATAAACACATTGATTTCTGATGAGTCGAATAGCAAGTTTAATAAAATATTGTATCTATTTCCGTGGCCATCAAACGGTGTACAAAAAACATTGGCCATTTCAAGATTTATCACTTTGCAAAGTGTGGAAATGGTAGAAGAATTAGATATGCTAAATACTTTATCTTTGTTGGTATGGTTAATAACAACAAACTTGAAATTGTAGCTGATGCTGTTTAGTACGTTTGCAATAGATAATATTATATTGCACAATCCGGTGATATCGTTATCATATCCTTCAGAATGATCAGAAAAAATGCCATTTTCCGAAATATAAGCAACATATTTTGGAAACAAAACATTGTTTTTGAATTGATTCAATATTATCTGTTTCAGTTTTTCGCTGCTAATGGTATTGTCAAGCACCAATTCATTGAATGTTATCTGATTTGTATTTAATAAATTGCTTAAATATTGCAGGTTATTTTTCGAGTGCCCCATAATCAGCCATTCATCGGAATCCTTCGGGCCATCAGCTTTGATTTCAATCTCTTTCTTTTCAATCTGGTAAAGCAATCTCTCTGAATCTTTTTTGATTACTGTTTCATTAATTGCAGATAGCACTATTGAAGACATGTCTATGATTAATCTGCCTTGTTTGCTGTATATTGCTGCATCACCTTTTATGGTATTTCTGGTGAGGCTTGTAATCTTCAAGTAAACATAGTATTCATTTTCTGTATTTAAAAATGTATTGATCAATAATCTGCTTATAGAAACCGGCACTAACGGCCGAAGGTTTTCAAAATTGTTTTTTATTGAAAAACAAATGAAACCTTGAAAGGCAGCATCAAGAATTCCTGGGAAGAGTATGGAATTATCCTCGAATGGCAATGCTTTTAATTTTATTTGAAGCAGCGCTTCATCCCCATTCTTATAAACGTTTCTAATAGCTTTAAATGAATCGCCATATTCTAATCCACAATTTTGAAATAAACGGTAAATGTCATCTGATGATATAGTTTCTGGACAACGTACTTTAATCACATCTATATCTATATCTTTGACAATTTCATTTTTATGGCTTGATAAAATTCTTCCCTGTGAATGCAAAGTCCAATTTTCTTTGTTGTTATTAGTAACAATTTTGCTATAAAACGAAAACTGCTTTGTTTGCTGATCAAATTCAAGGTGGAGTTTATAAACTTTTTTATCAGTCAGAATAAGCATCTTTTTAAATGAGAGAGAGTCCAAACAGAGAGGAATGGCATTGCTATTGATTTCATTGTTAACTGCCATTGCTGCATCGATATAGCCTGCTGCAGGAAAAACAATATTCCCGGCTATTTTATGATCTGAAAGGTAAGGGAAATAATAAATATTCGCTTCAGACTCCCATGCCGGCTTGGGCAGGCGCAAGTTTTTCTGCAAAAATGGATGGGCCTCAGGCCGGCCGATTCTGTCTTCTTTTGATTCTTCGGATTCCTGCCAATATATCTCAGTTTGCCAGGGGTAAGTCGGGACTTTAATGAACTCTCCATATGCAGGCGATACAGCGTTCCAGTTTATATCTTTGCCAAGAGTATAGAGAGCTGCAAGTGATTCCAGCATTCGCTGATTCTCCGGTTTCTGGCGCAGCAGGCTGGGCAGGATTTCTCCTTTTTTGTCTGCGTGGGACAGGTTGGAGCCTATTGAGTTTCTGAGTACCGGATGGGGGCCTATTTCTATAAAAATGTTATATCCAGCGCTAAGAGTCTTTGTGAATGAGTCGGCAAAGCAGACTGGCTGGCGGATATTTTTGCACCAGTAATCAGCATCGAGTTGCTTACCATTTATTCTTTTGCCGGCAACAGTTGAAAAGAGCGGGATCGCTGTTTTTAAAGGATTGATCGCTCCAATCGATGCTTTAAAATCTTCAAGAATCGATTCGGTTAAAGGGCTGTGGAACGGTACTTCAACTTTGAGTAATTTGTTGAAAACCTCTTTTTGCTGCAGTATATCTGAAATTTCTTTAAGCGAAGATTCATTACCTGAAAGGGTAACTGATGAATTGTCATTGATTGCAGCGATCGATATCGAATTCCCAAAAGGCCGGATCAGTTTTTTTGCTTCTTTTTCCGCCAGTCCCACGGCAAGCATAGTACCTTTGCCGGCTAAGCACTGAAGCGCCCTTCCCCGGTGGAATATTAGCTTCATTGCAGTCTGCAGGTCGATTGCTCCCGATGCCCAGGCAGCAGCAACTTCACCAAGGCTATGCCCGATCACTGCATCGGGGGTAATGCCCCGGGATTCCCAGAGCTTTGTCAATGCTATCTGAACAGCGACAAGCGCAGGTTGCGTAACAGCCGTCTCGTGTATTCGTGAGGACTGCGCATCTTTTTGAAGCTCTTCAATGATTGACCATCCGGAAAACTGTCTGAAATAGAGATCACATTCTTCAAGAGCCTTCCGGTAAACCGGTTGAGTATCATATAATTCTCTTCCCATAGCGTGCCATTGGGGACCCATGCCGGTATAGACAAAGAGGATTCTTGGTGTATCTCCCATTACATGGCCGGAGACTACGGCAGGGGTTGCTTGTCCGGAAGAAAATGCTTCAAATTTCTCGATTAAATCACTTGTGGATTCTGCAATAACTATTGAGCGCAAATCATGGTGGCTTCTCCGGAAAATTAGTGTATGACAGAAATCTTCGGGTGATGGATTCTCCTGACGCAAAAACGTTGCATATTTTCCTGCAAGCTGCTTAAGGGCTTCGGGATGACGGGCTGTGAATGGGACTATATACTGCTTTATCGATGAAGTTTTTATCTGAACAGGAAGATCCTCTCTTGTCTTGGCTACTGGCGCAGATTCGAGCAATGCATGAACATTGGTGCCGCCATAGCCGAATGAGTTTACTCCAGCATATGCAGGTCTATCGATAGGGCAAGGCAAAGGAGTGAGTTCTGTCGGGATTTTGAGGCACATCGAATCGAATGGAATACTGGGATTGAGATTATCCGCATGCAAAGATGGTGGAATTTGTCGATGCTTAAGAACGAGCGCCGCTTTAATAAGGCCTGCAATGCCTGATACGGCTTCTGTATGGCCAATGTTTGTTTTAACTGAGCCTACATGAATCGGATTTTCTTTTGATTTAAATTTTTCAAATACACTGTTTATAGACCAGGCTTCAGCAGCGTCTCCCGCAACGGTACCTGTTCCATGCGCTTCAATATATTTCACCTCACCAATATCTACTTTTGAGCTTTTATATACATTATTTATTAAAGCTGCTTGCGCCTTTTTATTTGGCAATGTAATTCCGGCTGTTCGGCCATCCTGGTTCATGCCAATATGTTTAATGCATGCATATATATTATCTGAGCTATTTATCGCATCGCTTAGCGGTTTCAATATTACTGTTGCAGCTCCTTCTCCTCTGCCGTAACCCGCAGCATCTTTGCTGAACGCTTTTGAATGACCGTGACCAGATAAGAAACGTCCTTTAGAAAGAGCAACCATGCTATCAATAGATAGCATACAGGAAGTACCACCGACTATGGCAATAGAGCATTTCTTATCCCATAAAGATGAGCATGCAATATATAAAGCAGAAAGTGAAGAGGAGCAGGCAGTGTCAATTGTAATGCATGGTCCTTGAAGATTTAGCAGGTAAGAAATCTTGCTTGAAAGCATTGTCATCATAGTATTAACAGGTGTATGCTGAGAGATTAAGCTTCTATTGGTGGAATTAAGCTGTAATAAATAATTATCTAAATGGAATCCTGCAATAAATACCCCAATTGCATCCAATGCAGCCTTTGTATAATTTAAACCTGCATTTTCAATCGCATCCCAGGTCGTTTTCAGGATTAGTCTTTGCTGCGGATCCATTGATTCTGCTTCGCGTGGAGAAATACCAAAGAAAAGAGGGTCAAATTCGAAAATATTCTCAAGAAATGCTGCTTTGAAGGTAGACATTTTCCCCGGCTTATCAGGATCCGGATCATAATATTTCCGAATATCCCATCTATCCTTAGGAACTTCGGAAATACAATCTTTTCCTTCGCACAGATTTTTCCAAAATTTTTCTGGTGTATCCGCGTCGCCTGGAAATCTGCATCCGATACCAACGATTGCGATAGGTTCTTTTTTTTGGGCCATTGCCATTTACCCCGCTTTTCTGCGATTTGAGGAAGAGAGTCGATTAATAATCACTAAAAACAATGAAATTTGGTGCAATTGGAAAGAATTCAGCAATTTTTATGCCAATGAGCATTTTTAATGGTTGAGAATGTCACTACATTATAATATGTAATATAATATTTAAAGTATTAAATATAAATTATACAGATATCAAATCAGGTTACATTTAAATTACATAACAGGGAACTGATTAGCTTTTTTAATGTCCTGTATGTAATAAATTTTATAATAACAGGTAATAAAATGCAGTATTTATATTCCTTTTTGATTAGAAAAATGCTAATTTCTTAATATTGAGAAAGCTCAAATTCAGATAAGCATATGATCTCTATTATGGACTATTAAGATATTGCAATTTACCAGATTAACTGCCTGCTCCAGATGTGTCATGCTGCCTTCGTACAGCAATCCAAAAATTCGATATCCAATTGGCTCTAAAAAATTAGGTCTTGGTTTTTTGCCGGAATGATGAGGACCAGAGGTATTTATTTGGGCAGATTTCAATATTTAATAAGAAAAGAATTTATCAATAAAATATGGATAATAGCAGATATTTATATCATTTGATATGTATTAATATATATTTTCTAAATCGTAATACCCGGTAATCCGAAAACAAAGTATTGATATCCGAAACAAATGCAAAATTTGTATTGCTTGTGCTGAGCAAGATTGATGCTTTAAAATGAAAATTTCAATTATTTATTTCTCGCAGACTGGAAATACAAAGAAAGTAGCAGCAACAATTGCAGATGCTTTTAGTAATCAAAAGCATAATGTAAAACTGATTGCATTAAAGAGCGCATCACATGAGGATATAGTTTCATCGGATTTATTCGGGATAGGATGCCCTTGTTTTTCAAGTCAAGCACCTACACCTTCCAAAAAGTTCATCAATGGGCTTCCCTTCTTAAGCCAGAAGAAAGCCTTCGTTTTTGCAACTTCTGGTGCTGCCCCAGGAAGGGTTCTCTATGATCTAAGTTATCTGATTCGAAAACGGGGAGCAATAATTATAGGCGGCTTTTTGAGCCGTGGAACTTTGTATCATCCGGCTCCATGCTTATTAGGTAGAATTCCAAATCGCCCTAATGATGAAGATTTGTCACGGGCGAAGCGCTTTGCGAATGCAATCAACAGGCATATTTTAAATAATAAATCTGGTCTTATTTCTGAAAGCCATCATACAACTCTTAAACGCAAAAATGGATTCTATGATTTAGTTGCATTAATTTGCCGTGATAGCTTTTTGCGTTTTGCTTTGCCTAAACCGAAGCATAATATTCAAAAGTGCAATAAATGTGGATTGTGCGCAAAAGAATGTCCGATGGATAATATAACCCTAAATCCCTTTCCAGTAGTAAGTACTGAATGTATCAGATGTTACCGTTGTTTGGCCGTTTGTCCGCAAAAGGCATTCAATGCAAATTGGTGGCAGGGAAATATTGCCATTCAATTCTTTTATAATACAGTTTTTGAGCGATGGTTTGGAGATCTGGAACCTGGAGAGCCTATTTACTAAAACGAAAAATACTCTAAAATGGTAGATCGGTATTCCAATAGGAAAGGCAAAATCACCCGATATACTGATTTTTTAGCTAACATTGCCGAATGCTGGTTGATGTTCATGAATATGTATCGGCACTAGCTTCACCCTGCTCAATTTGTCATATTCAATTATTTCTTTTCATTTCGATGCAATGCTTGCCATCATCTTTCATACACATTAAAATCCGGTATCGGGCTATCAAAATCTTCTGATATAAATATTTTATCTTTGGCGCTGCCAAAAACCGGAAAGTGTTCAGGTGCATGGACCGGCACAAGTTTTACTCTGCTCGATTTGTCTCGTTCAATGACGATTTCTTTTCCTTTGATTGCTTCGTCAACAAGTTCATCGAGATGATGACTGGCCTCAGATAGTGGAATAGTACGCATATAGTTACTCCTTATTGATTTTAATATATGTTATGCACTTTTGTTTTGGAATAGAAAGTTTCGCTCGATTATTTATAAGGTATTGTCCACTCATACGATAAATCAATCTTTCATTATCCGGGATTCTTTTGAAAGAATGCTGTGTCTGGTGAGCCGGCCGAACGTACGCAACCGTTTTTGCGTTTAATTTTTTTGGAAACCGGCTATAAAACCCCCTGCTGCATCCCACAATATATTGTGGGTCCGATAAAAGGTTTGTAGCACATGTTGTATACCAACCCTTTACTAACAGAATACTCATAAAAGTAGACAAAACCGAAAAAAAATCATTGACACGGTTCTTGTACCATCTGTAAAATATAAGATCGAAAAATTGCAGCAGGCTCGATGGCAGGCAAGGGGTAATATAATATTTAGTCAAGGTTGGTAATTGAATGGGTCAGGTATCGTCGGTTTTTGACACAGTGAATACTATCGCTGTGGGAAATGACAATGACGTCTTACTGGTGCGCAAGCGCGACACTGATGAGCTTTTTCTGTTGAAATCGATCAAGGAGCGCACATTCAACGGACATGTGTATGTCAATCGCAAGCTCCGTTTCCAGCGCGAAATAAATATTGTCTCTGCACTCGAGCATCCCCACATTGCCAAGCCCTATGCTACTATTGCCGACGATAAAACCTTTTCGATAGTCTATCCATTTAAACAAGGCAAAACCCTTGGCAAGCTTATCGAAGAGGGCCCATCCTGCACGCCGGTCGAGGCGGCCAATATTGTCATTCAGCTTCTCGACGCCCTTGAATATATTCACATGCGCGGCATTGTTCATGGGGATATCAATCCGCATAATATTTTTATCAACGATCAGAAAGGGATCGAGCTTTTAGATTTCGGACTTGCCATGACCGAGGAAGAAGCCCGCCGGCTCCCTGAGGGGCGCATTACCGGCACGCTTCCCTATGTCGCACCCGAACAGCTTGGATTCACCGATTTCAAGATCGACACCCGCACCGACCTCTACTGCGCAGCAATCGTTCTGTATCTTCTTGTGGCCAAAAGGCCCCCTTTTATTGTCGAAGAAAACAGTATCAAGGAGCTTCTGGATGCTACAGTAAAAAAAGATGTCGATCCGATACGAAGTGTCCCGACGCTGATCAATGCTGTGGTGAAAAAAGGACTGAAACCGTCTCCGGACGACCGTTATCAGACCGCCACCGGCTTTAAATACGATCTCCAGGTAGCGCTCCAGGAGCTCAAGGGCACACCGCCGGAGATATTTCTTATCGGGCAGAAAGATGCCGTAACAGCGGTGAACCGGACCAGGCTTTTTGTTGCCAGAGAGTATGAAACCGGCATACTGGAGACCGGCCTGAAACGGCTGGCCAAAGGCAAAGAGTCATCGTTTCTTATTTACGGTAAATCGGGAATAGGCAAAACTGAAATAGTCAGGCAGATCAGGTTTGAAATCGACGAAAAGCAATTCCATTATCTTTCATCAAAATGCAACAGGTTTACACCGTCGCAGCCCTATTTTGTTATCAGGCACCTGGTCCTTGAATTTCTTTCCAGCCTCGATTCGCTTCCGGAAAACGAATATTTAAAAGCAAAGGAACAAATTAAAGCAGCGCTCATAGAGAGTTCAGGCATTATCTGTCGACTCGTTCCTGAAATGGAGAGCATTTTTGATGAAGTGCGGGAGATCGACAAGGTTGAAAAGGAAAAAGAGGCAGACCGCATTATCCATGTGCTCACACAGCTCCTTAAAACATTCTGTTCTGTGCGGCCGATAATCTTTTTTATCGATGATTTTCAGTGGATCGACCGTATTACGTTCGATGTTTTTGCGCGGGTAATTGCTGAAAAATTCCCCTGCATGAACATTTTCTGCTACAGAACAAGCGATTTGAATGATGATCTGTATGTTTTTGGCAATGATATGCGCTCGTATGGCTTCGGCAAACTGATTCCTATTCAGCCTTTTACTCAACGAGAAGTCACTGAGCTTTTCAAGTCACGGTTCGGGAATATCAATAATCTGGCAACGCTCTCAGATATTGTTTTGCGCAAGACCGAAGGCAATCCCTTTGTTCTGGCCGAAGCAATGACCTATCTGGTCAATAGCGATATTCTCTATGTCGATGAACGCGGATGGGCGCTCAACGAAGCAGCGCTTTCCGACCTTCCGGACAAATTCGATGCAGTATCGCTCCTTCTCGATAAGCTGAAATTGCTCAGCCCTGAAGAAAAGCACTTTCTGGAAATTGCTTCCTTAATTGAAGGCAAAATCGAGCTGTTTGTTATCAGAGAAGTAAATGGTTTTACGGATGATTCACTGGAAGCATGTGCTCATCGACTCGAAAATCTGGGGATTATTACAAGAAAATTAAACGGCGGCTATATTTTTGGGCATGATAAAATCCAGGAATCAATAAATAATGGTATTTCTAAAAAAGAAAAGTTTGAGCTATATGAAAAGCTCGGAAAAATTTACGATCGAATGATTCCGGACAACAACGAATATATATTCAATGCCGCAGAGTGTTATCTTAAAAGCAAAAATATCATAAAGGCGACACAACTTAGCTATGAAGCAGCAAAATATGCATCCGAGAAAATTGCGTTTGATGTAGCGATACGATATTTTAAAAATACACAATTTATGGCAAATCAATGTCCTGCATTAGGATTAAAAGCTCCAATTGATATGGCAAAGGCAGATGTTGCTTTTGGCGATGTTTTAATGCTAACAGGACGAAATGAACAAGCGCTAAATGTATTTAAGCGGCTATTAAACAGCTCTAATGACTTAGACTATTATCAAAGAATTGAGATTAAGCTTAAAATCGGAAATATCTATCACCATAAGGGCCTATTTGAGCAATCTATTCCTCATTATAAAGAAATATTAATAAATTTAGGCGATTATATTCCGAAAAAACCAATATTAATTAAAATTTTGCTAGTATACGAGTATTTAATTCAAGGCATTTACAGTCTTGGAATAAAAAAAATAATTCCTAAAAGGCATAATTATGAAAGCATATTAAAAGTGCAAATTTATAATAAATTGTCTTTTTCGCTTTATTACTTTGATATGATTGAATGTATTTGGATACATTATAAAGCTCTCAATTTAGCTGATAAACTAGATGACTGCTTTCAAAAGGCAGAAACATACACGCTGCATGGAGTGCCAGCTTATCAAATGTTTATGCAAAAAAGGTCTTTTAAATATCTTGAAACTGCCAAAATAATAGCCAGAAAAATAAATAGAAAGGACAGCTATGCATTAGCTCAGACATTTTTAGGGCTAGCAAAATATTATAGTGCATTGTGGGAAGAAAGCAAAAAACATTTACTAACAAGCATAGATATTTTCAATTCTATTGGAGATAAATGCAGCCAAGGTGTTAGCCATGAGCATATATGGAGAGTTGATATAATGCGCGGGCAATTTTTTGATGCTGCAAAATCTAATGACAGTGCTATCGCATTTTCAAATAAATACGATGATAAACATGCGCTAATTGCATCAAAAGCAGCAAAAACATATATAAATCTAATCAAGAAAACAACAGTAGATAACAATGATGTAATGGAAGTAAACTCATTGGTTGATGGATGCGAGTCTTTTCTTTCTCGAAATCATGCGGGAACGTTTCTGATTCAAGTTGATATTATACTAAAAAGGTATGATGCAGCATATTCAAGATTTAAAAGCATAGAACCTTATATTCTTCGAAAAAGCTTTAATGCTGAATACAATGTAACTGCTTTTACAAATATATGTGAATTATTATTAAAAGAAAAGCTATTTAGACAAAACAATAAGATTTCTAGGTTGTCAATATCAAATTCAGCTTTAAATAGAGATTTGAAGTTCAATATGTTTTTGCTGCGGTTTTCATGCTTGAGTTATCCTGCTTATAAAGGCGCGTATTTAAAAATAAAAGCTCTGCGAGCATTATCGCAAAATAAAATAAATAAAGCAAAGCATTTTTTTATGAAGAGCATTGAAAAGCATCATGTAATGGATATGCGTTATGAAGAAGCCCGCTCCCTCCGCGATTATGCAATTTTCCTCGAAGACACCTGCAACCGCCCCGGTGAAGCCCGCGACCAGTACAACGAAGCCTATAAACTATTCTCCTGGTGCGGCGCAAAACTGGAAATGGACCGGATTAAAGACAAGGTTGATCCCTGGGTAATCAGGCAGTATGCTCCTGAACCGGAGACAAAAGTCATTGAAAAGAGTTCAAACACTACTAACGTTTCATCGGTTTCAATGGATATCAACCAGCTCAGGATCGAAGAATTATGCAACCTCAGTTCATCGATAAGCTATTCTGATGATATCAATGAATTATTCGTCCAGGTGCTGCGGGCCATGATCAATGTTTCGGCCGCGCAGTATGGTTGTTTATTTATTGAAGGCGATGAGCATCATGAAAAGAAGTGTCTGTTCATGAATTACGAGGGACAGATTTTAAGCAGCAAGCAGGTTGACTGGTCGCCAAAAATTGTTGATAAGGTAAAAGAGACCCGTGAGGGTATTCTGCTCAAGGATGGCGTGCGGGAGCGGGAGCTGTTGGGGCATGACACGGTGAAAATCCGTTCGGTGCTGTGCATTCCGCTCATGCGGGGGGAGCGGTACCTTGGTTCGGTATACCTCGGCAACAACAATGTCAGTTCGCTCTTTACTGAGCAGGTAAAGCGGATCAGCGAGATGCTCGCGGCACAGGCGAGTATCCTTGTTGAAAACGCGTATCTAATGGAGGATTACAAAAAGCTGAACCGGTCGTTGGAGCAGCGGGTGAAAGAGCAGACAAGCAATGTTCTGGACAAGCACAAACAGCTCGAGGAATCCAATTTAAAACTGGTGGAATCGGAACGCATGAAAGGGTTACTGACCGGCACGGTGGTGCATGATATCAAGAATTATGTTGCCGGTATTGACGGTCATATTCGCCTGTTTGGACGGCGGTTGCGGGGCGACCACCGCTTGCAGCGTTCCATCTCGCTGGTAGAGGAATCATGCATTGACATTGTCAGCTTGTCGTCGAACCTCCTGGATGTGGGGAAGATGGAGGACGGCAAGCTTGTGCTCAATATTCAGAATATCGGCCATGAACATCTTGCGGGCCTCGTTGAAAAATTCAGACACAATGTTCTCTTTGAAGAGAAGAACATTACCATACATTTTATCCCGCCTTCACAGCGCGTTACCTTTGAAGTCGATCCCTATCTGTTCGAGCGGGTCATTCAGAATATCTTCTCCAATGCGGCGAAATATGTTCCCAGAGGCGGGAAGGTTTCGGTTTCCGTTAAAGATGAGGGAGAGAAAGCATTGATCTGTTTTTACAACACAGGAACGCCGATTCCCTCGGAGCAGCGGGCGACACTCTTTGAAAAATACGCCCGCCTTGACGGCACCCGGTCGCAATATTCCAAAGGCCTTGGACTCTTCTTCTGTAAAATGGTGGTAGATGCTCACTACGGCAAGATCTGGGCCGATGCCGATAAAGAGGGGAATTACTTTTATCTCTCCTTTAACAAGACAATGCCGGTAGTACAGCCTTCCCCTGATGATGACATGAAAGCTCGAAGTTGAAGGCCGAAAGGCGAAGCGTACCGTCCACACACCAGGGAGCGAATGGAGACGTCCGGCACTGAAGTACCGTCCACACAACAAAGGGCGAATGGACTCAGCAAATGCTCCTCCTGCAATTTTTTCCCTCTCTCACATCGTTGTCGCTCTCCCGATAGCGCCTCGGGACTAGGTCTTTTGTCACCTATCTCTACTTCTTCTCCCTCTGCCTCAACCTTCGCCTCAACAACATATTATATTTAATACACCAGGTATAGAGCCGTAATTGGTACATGCAGGAAGGAGGAGAGGATGCCCATTACTCCATCACTCCATTGCTCCATTACTCCAGTTCATCACAATCAAAGGAATACATATCATGCGAAGTTTTTTGTTTAACATGAGTCGGAAAGGGATTTTACGGGGCTCCCCGCTGAAATTACTGTTTGGCATGCCGGTTCTGTTTTTATTTGCCACCGGAGAGTTTATCAGAGAGATGCTTCGCCCAAACAGTCTTCTGCGGCCGCTTATGTTCCGTATGATGAAGCAGATGTCGCAGCGCAAGGCTGCTCAACAGAAGCAGCCCCGGCGCGATCGCTCGCGGGAAGTTCAGGCCCATTACACGGTTCACGAATAGGGGGGAAGAGTTGGGGGGATGGAATAGTGGGCAACGAAAAATATTTTCATTTCTTACCCATTACTCCATAGATTCAGTACGTCACTGCTCCAATTCTCCGTTTCTCTCATGCCGGCTTTTATTCTCTTTCTTTTCCAGACTGTAATTATTTCGATGTCGGGGGTAATGGCCCCCGGGCCGATGACTGCCATGGTTATCGGGCGGGGGAACAGGTCGCCGCATGCCGGGGCATTGATCTCCCTGGGGCACGGGATTGTTGAAATCCCCCTGATGATACTCCTTCTTGCAGGGTTCGGGCATGTTTTCAGCATTTCCTGGATCAAAGCCGCGACCTTTCTTGTGGGGGGGATATTTCTTTTTGTCATCGCCGTCGACCTGTTCCGCTCTGTTAAGAGTGTCGAGATCGCCCCAAAAGAAAGAGTATCGTCGCCGGTAGGGGAGGGCATGCTCCTGAGTATCGGTAATCCCTATTTTTTAGTCTGGTGGGCCACCGTGGGTATGGCGCTGATCGATCAGGTGCGGGATTTCGGTATTACCGGATTTGCGGTGTTTGCCCTGGTCCACTGGCTCTGCGATTTTGTCTGGTTCTATTTCCTTTCGGCCCTCTCATACCGGGGCGGAAAATTTTTCGGCAATGTTTTTCAGAAGGTACTCTTTGTTGTATGCGGAGTGGCTCTTCTGTTTTTTGGTGGGATGTTTGTTTATAGAGGGGTTGTGAATTGGGTTTGAATTTGATTCGAATTTAGGGACGGAGGCAAATATTCGATTTTAGTCCCCTTTCTCAAGCTCCTTCCTTCTTCGATATTCATTATAGTAAACAAACTCCGGTGGGAAAAGTATCCCGATTTTTGCAGGGATGCATAATCCTTTGTAATTAAATGACTTACAGTGATGTCTTGCGCAAAATCTGTGTATATTGAGTCGTATCACCCCAGTATTCTCATCCTTCCGTTTCCCGCTTATGACCGGTATTTCCTTTTAAAACAATAACTTACATGTTTGGCAAGCTTTTTGATTTGTTTTAAGGGCAAATGGAAAGATTTCAAATCACCAAGGAGGACTTCATGAAATACCGCTTACTTATCTCGCTGATTTCGGCGTTTTTGTTCGGAGGATGTGCAGTTTATGAGAACCCGGTCTATGTGCCCGAAGACGAAAGGGATGGGACAACCACTATCATTATCGATGATACTCCTCTTTATGTGGATACCTATCTTTCGCTGCCGGATCCCATCCTGGAGATACTCGCTCCCCATGTCCAGGGGTATTTCTCACCCCGTCAGACTCGCTACGGTAATTTTCTCTACTATCAGGATTATCCGCGTTATTCCTATAACTTGCCCTGTTATGTAAAGGCTGATTTCAATGGCGATTACCGGGACGATTATGCATTTCTCTTTACGCATGAAGAGCAGTACTATGACTACTGGGCGATTTCCACGAAACTGCTTGTCGTTCTCAGTACATCCTCTTATTATGAGCTTGCCGTGGAGATGGATCTCGGGACGGTTGAAGCCGGGTATGATTATCCGATCGAGGAATACTGGTCGATCAGTCTGCTTCCCGAAGGAACTCATACTTATACATCATGCAATCATGGGGTAGAGGTAGTTGAAGATGTGGTTCTTGACATGGATGCGATCGTGCTGTCCTTTCTCGAAACCGAAGAGCAGGATCTGATTTACGCCGATGCATACAACGATATTTATTATATGACCTGGGATCCGGGCAGCCTTGCCAAGAGGAGAAGCCTTGGTAAAAGCAGCGCCGGGAAAAAGGTCGAGATTAACTGGAAGGATAAATTAACTAAAAAAGCAAAGGAGGGTACGATTAAAAAATAAACGCATGTGATTGAGAGCTTTTGCCCGAGGCGGTGTCGAAAGGCGCCGTCATTTTTTTTGATTTCGAGAGGTTGGAGACAATTATTATATTCTTCCAAAAAGAAAGGTGTTGGCTATGTCTCGTAAACCTCGGCTCAATGCGCCCGGAGAATTTTTCCATGTTATGGCACGCGGCATCGATGGTATGCCTATATTTAAAGATGATTACGATCGAATTATCATTCTGAAATACTTTGCGGCAGGGTTAAAAAATGCCGATTATCGATGCTATGCCTGGGCCCTGATGAATAATCATTATCATTTTCTTCTGAGGTCAAGTGAAATCCTCTTAGATAAGCTCATGCGACCTCTGAATGCAAATTACGCGCAGTATTATAACAAGAAATATGGCCGTCGTGGTTATCTTTTCCAGGATCGATTTAAATCTATCGTAACTCAGGACCAGAAATATGTCGAGGAAATCATCAGATATATACATCTTAATCCAATTCGTT
This sequence comes from Chitinivibrionales bacterium, assembly GCA_014728215.1. Taxonomy (NCBI): domain Bacteria; kingdom Pseudomonadati; phylum Fibrobacterota; class Chitinivibrionia; order Chitinivibrionales; species Chitinivibrionales bacterium. The sequence goes on along the minus strand of WJLZ01000135.1, from coordinate 5,561 downwards.
CCGGCATATGCAAAACAATCAGGCAACTCGATGTTTACCGATGGACAGGGCATTCGGTATTGCTTGGAAATAACGAAGCGTCGTTTCAAGATACCAAACCTGTTCTCAAAAGATTCGGTAAAGATATCAATGCTGCCCGCAAAGCATATACCGCCTTTATCGAGGAAGGCATTGCTGCAAAGGATGAGCCGGAAATTATCAGGGAAATCCGAAAAAGCAACAATGGTATTTTAAAAAATCATGACGTCGGCTGCTGGGTTATTGGGGACAGAGATTTTGTCTCAAAGGTCCTGAGAGCCGATAAAGATAAGCGATTGCGTATTGCACGATATCATCAGGATGGCTGGGACCTGGATCAATTATTAATGCACATAGCCGTGAAGCTTGCAGTTCCGGCAGACCGTATTCTTTATCCCAGCAGAAATTCAGTTTTTGCTGATGCCCGCCACTTGTTTTGTTTTCTGGGATATAGGGAATTAGCGTTTTCGGCCAGAAATATTGCTGATTTTTTGCATATTTCTCCCTCAGCAGTGTACGCATCTTCTCAAAAGGGAAGGATTATTTCAGAGACGCTGAATGAAAAACTCCCGATTTAGGGCATATTTCGGCAAATACTTCTTTCACTCTTTCCGAGAAAATTTCATAATTCCAGGTTAAAAATGGACCATTTTTCGGCGATATTCCTATGGCTTTGCTTATAATGTAATTTTTGCCTCCGTCCCCAAATTCGAATCTGTTCTAAAATGTAATATTTTTCTCCGTCCCTAAATTCGAATTCGAATTCGTGTCTACCCACCCCGCTCTTCTTGCTGAAGGATTTTCCATAAATTATCCCGCTGAACGGGGGGCATCTCGCCGAAAATGATCCCGATCATGGTCTCATCGCTGCTGATATCTGCAGGACGGCTCCAGATTTTCCGGAAATCGCTCTCAAATTCTATCCGATCCTTCTTATATTTCCGGGTAATCCACACCCGGCCGGTAGGACCTTCCTCCGGGAGATGGGGTATCCGGATACACATCCCGCCGAGACTGATATTCATGCAATCCGCGCCTTCCACTACCTTGCCCATCATGCGGACTTTAATATCACATTTGATTTTATGACGTTTATATTTTCGACGGTTACAAAACACGGTTATGCTCCCCAAAAACTTGAAATTACTCTACATATTATATCATTGAGGAAATATCGCAGCAACCGGTTCCGGGCAAAATTTGAGCATCGAGGGCATAATAAACATGCTTTTTTTGCGTTATATTATAAGATAAAGTAATTTTAACGGACTTTTTTATACAGAATACTCACGGATAACAGAAAAGCGGACACAAATGGATATCAGTCGGATTAGAAATGTTGCAATAATCGCCCATGTGGATCATGGAAAGACGACCCTTGTTGATCAACTCTTTCGCCAGAGCGGCATGTTTCGCTCCAATCAGGTGGTGGCGGAGCGGTTGATGGATTCGATGGACCTTGAGCGGGAACGGGGAATCACGATAGCGTCGAAAAACGGCGCCTTTAACTATAAAGATCATCTGATAAATATTATCGATACACCGGGGCATGCCGATTTCGGCGGTCAGGTTGAACGGGTGCTCAAGATGGCCGACGGGGCCCTGCTGCTGGTTGATGCTCAGGAAGGTCCCATGCCGCAGACCTATTTTGTGCTTCGTAAAGCACTCGCCTTGAGCCTTCCCATTATTGTGGTGATCAACAAGATCGACAAGCCTGCTGCCCGAAGTCATTGGGTGGTCGATCAGGTGTTCGATCTCTTTGTCAACCTTGACGCCCCCGAGCATATCCTCGATTTCCCTATTGTCTACGCATCTGCCAAGGAAGGACATGCGTCGGCGGAGAGCGAGACGCCCGGCACCGATATGCAGCCCCTCCTCGAGTGTATCCTTTCCCATATTCCCGCACCCACGGGTGATCCCGAAGGTCCCCTCCAGATGCTTGTCTCCTCGATCGAGTATTCTCCTTATCTCGGGCGGCTTGGTATCGGAAAAATTACCTCCGGCACGCTGAATACCAGTAAAGAAATTGCCGTTGCGCTCCGTGACGGTTCCATCAAACCTGCCCGCATAACCAAAGTCTATCGGTTTGAGAGTGATGGGAAAGTTCCGGTCGATTCTGCGGGAGTGGGTGAGATCGTGGCCGTTGCCGGTATGAACGAAGTGACCGTGGGCGTTACCTATACGGATCCGGAAAACCCGATCCCCCTGCCGCCCACGGAGATCGATCCGCCGACTATTTCGATGAATTTTATCCCCAATTCGTCTCCCTTTGCCGGGAAGGAAGGGACCTTTGTCACCTCCCGTCACCTGCAGGAACGCCTGGAGCGGGAGGTGCTGGGTGATGTCGCTCTTCAGATCGAACCGCTTCAGGAGGCAACCGGCTATAAGGTATCGGGACGGGGGGAGTTGCATCTGTCGATCCTTATCGAACGGATGCGCCGGGAAGGATATGAATTTCAGGTCTCCCGTCCCCAGGTCATTTTCAAAAAAGAGGGAGGAAAACAGCTCGAACCCTATGAAAAAATGACCGTGGATATCGATGAAAAGTACATGGGTGGGGTGATCGAGAAACTGGGGGTGCGGAAAGGAAAGATGGTCCATATGCATCAGGAAAACGGCATGGCCCGTCTCGAGTATATTATCCCCACCCGCGGATTGCTCGGGTATAAGTCCGAATTCATGACCGATACCAAGGGTATGGGAGTGATGAACTATATGTTTCATGATTATGATACCTTTGCCGGTGAGATAAAGAACCGGAAAAATGGTGTGCTGGTGGTTAAGGAATCGTGTACGACTGTCGCGTATGCTCTCTGCAATCTCCAGGAGCGGGGCAAGATGTTTGTCGGCCCGGGAGTCAAAGTGTACCGCGGGCAGATTATCGGTCAGCATTGCCGGGAAGGTGATCTGGTTGTCAATCCTGCAAAGGGGAAACGACTCACCAACATGCGCGCCGCGGGCTCGGATGACAATGTCCTTCTTACTCCTCCTGTGGAAATGATGCTCGAGGATTATATCAACTACATTAACGATGATGAACTCGTTGAGGTCACCCCGCAAAACATTCGCCTCAGGAAACTGGAAATAAAATCGTAAGCAAACGTGCTTTTATCATTGCATTCTGATCAGACCCTTTATATATTCGAAGTATGGAAAAGGAAATGGGGTGGTAGAGTGATGGAGTCGTGGCATAAAAGGCAAAATATCCTCCCATCATTTTATTACTCCACCACCCCGAATATTCAACAAGGAGCATCTCATGCCGGATGACATACGGGAAAGGCAGGATCGGCGGGATGATGAAGATCGCCGGAAGGCCCATGATCTGGAGTATTTCGAAACAGAGGATAAAGAACGCCGGACTTTTAGCGAACGTCGTTCAAAGTCGGAACGCCGGTCGAGCTGGGTCCGGGTCGGCAGGTGGTTCAGTATGATCGGCGAGTCGCTGGGATATCACAAAAAGGACAAACAGAAATAATCTTCTTACGACGGGATAAGGTACCATGGTTCGACGGATGTTCCCTCTGCCGAGGCAGAGGAAGACGAGTAATTGCGATTTTACATAAGGAATAACACCAGGTGAGCATGTCAATACTTTTAGATTTTCTTCATGTAAAACTCTCGGCAGAGCTTTTTGATACGGTTACGGCAAACAGATTTGTCGAACATCTTCCCTGCACAGTCGATCTGGTTGGGTGGGGCAAGGAGCTGTATGGCTCTATCGGCGCGGATCTCGGAGAAGAGAATCCGGTGTCGAATATTCCTCCCGGTGGTCTGGCCTATACCAATCACGGTAATTATTTCTGTATCTTTTTCGGGCAGGCGCCCGCATGGCCGGTAGAACATATCGGAAGGATCGTAGAACCGTGGGAAGATGTCTTGCGGAGCAGTCTTCGAAGGGTGACGGTTTCAAAAACGTGAGAGAATATCATAATCGATACCGGACAGGATTATCATTAGTATGTTTCGGTTGTTTGTAATTGTCGGCATTTTTTTTGCATCGACATATGTTGCACTCACTTATATTGCCTCGATTATTCCGGGGGCAACCGAAACAAAGCAGCCGGCAAGGGAGACCGACAGACAGGAACGTGATATCCCCTCACCATCCACCGACTCATCGGCCCTTCACCACCTCCTCAAAAAACTGTACCCCTCTGTTCCCGAAGAATTATCCCGGGCCGTTGAAATTGCCGAAAGTTTAGACAGCAGCAAGTACAATACTTTAATTAAAAATCTGAAAAAACAACCCACCCATGAAAATGACACAGCCCTCATCCACAAAATTAAAAAAACACTCCGAGAAAGAGAAGAATTCCTTGAGCGGATTAGTGGAAGATGACGGGAACTCAAAAATTGACGATAGGGGGCAGAGGGTAGAGGCGCCTCTCACATGGTTGTCACTCTCCCGATAGCACCTCGGGCAGGTCTTTTGTCTCAAATCACACTTAATCTTCTTCCCTTCCTCCCCATCATTTGTTAAAAAACAGAAATTTCGGCGACCATTTGTGGAGCATTTTCTGCATGAATTCGAGATTTTGGGTTTTCTGGGCGATATAGGCGATTTCGGAGGCATTTTTTCGGATTTCGGTTTCGTGGGCTTTGTGAAGACCGCCGTTGGCAATGAATGTTCGGATTTGAGTAAGTGCTCCTGCATTGAGCCACACGCCATGATCCCGGCACTGGGAAAGGAGAATCCCCGAAACATTCTTGAAATTACTCTGGACCATAAGCCGTCTGCACCGGACACATTTGACATAGGATTGGGGTGTAGGATCGAAAGGCTTTTTGTCAAAGGAAAAGGGGATATTTGAGTCGGAAAAGACTTCCCGCTCGGAGGTTAGTACCTGAAATTCGAAGGTGTCGATCCACATACCGGCACAGAGTGGGCAAACGAGAAGATCGGTGTCCCGGTAAATTTTATTTTCGAGCTTAACCGCACAGGCCGGGCAGAACGGTTCCTTATAAGTCGCTTCCATGGGATTGAATGTGCCGCAGTAGGGGCAAAGCCTCATCAATTTATTGAATTTCCTCCCGCAACTCCTGCACTCACCGACATCGAGAACATTTTTAATCGACCGGTTTTTCTTTTCGCTCTGTTTATCCAGATAGGAATGAAGACTCGGTTTTGATGGTTCCTTTTTCTTTTCAGAAACCTGCCTCAGCCGCTCGTTTTTTGCTTTCCCATTTTGGTGTGTGTCTGAATGATTTGGTCGCTTACTATTGATTGTCATAAAATAAGCCCATCGAGGTTCAGAGATGTTTTTGTTCCTTTTGTCCTAATATAGATTCTGCGAAGGGAAGAACATGCAAAATATTAAGAGTAGGATTTACTCTTTTGGCGACATTTAATTAAATCATTATAAATCTTTCTTGCCAGGATCATCTACTGCTATATATAATTTCAGTACTGTCCAAAATAAATTGAAATATTGGAAATAACCGACATTGCAGTGAATATGGTCCGATTTTTTATCGTAATTGAATCGAAGTTTACGTTATACAATTATTTTGATTGTTAAACGCCGATGACGCCAATCTTG
>WJLZ01000134.1 GCA_014728215.1 Chitinivibrionales bacterium | reverse complement strand
GTTTCAATGCCGGCAAACGATATGACCGCCGCATCGCTGGGCATTGAAGGAACCTCTATTGCCACACAGGCTGATGCAAATGCTGCACTGGCGTCTCTGGATACTGCACTCACCCAGATGAACAGTCAGCGAACCGATGTTGGAGCCATGTATAACAGGTTTGAATCAACCATGAATAATCTGTCAGTATCCGAAATAAATACCCAGGCTGCCGAATCGGTCCTCCGGGATCAGGATATGGCAAAGGGACTGACCGAGCTTGTCCGTACTCAGCTCCTTCAAGAAGGCGGAATGAAAGCATTCAGCAGATTTAACCAGATCAGCGCAAACCATTTGATGGGATTAATTGGATAAGGAAGAATGGAGTAGCGAAGTGATGGATACTCTGTGAAAAGATATATTTGCTTTTTACCAATACTTCACTACTCCAGCACTCCATTTTTTCTATTATGTTCAAAACAACCGAACAGGATATCGCCAGACACTATTCAGCGATGCAAATAACCACAGCATCGCTGCCAAAGGCGATATGCATGCTTCATGATAAGTGCATTCTTTATATCCGGAAAGCTCTGGAGAATCCGGATGAACGGCGAGACTATCTCGACCGTTCGCAAAACATTCTCGCCCAACTCCAGTCGTCGCTCCGCTACGGTGATTCGATGTCAAAAAGTATTTTTCTACTCTATGATTACTGTTACATGCTGCTGGAAAGCGGCACCGAAACAGAATGCATCAATGCACTGGAAATAATTCACCCCCTGAGTGACACTCTTTCGACGTTGATTAATCAACAGTAGCACGAATCTGCGCGTCGCCTTGCTGAATGTTCCTGTGTGATCTATATTCTTTTTTCACTGATACGTATACCGATAGATAAACATATAATAAGTATAGATATATCGAGATTCCACAATGCCTAAATTATCCGACCTTCTCTCCGGTAATTCATCAAAAGACAAACTCGCTGCCATCGCATCAGAAAACATCCGGACGAAAAAAAGGAAACAAAAACCGCGTCCACACCAGAAGCCCAATTCACCATATCCAGTCGGCGAATTTATCTCACTGGATTTCGAAACAACCGGTCTGGATTCGAAAAACGATCGAGTCATTGAAATCGGCGCTGTCCATTTCAAAAACAACAAAGTAGAATCAGAGTATTCGACCTTTGTTAATCCCGGGTGTCCTGTACCACCGCAGATTTCTCAGCTCACCGGCATTGTTGACAAGGATGTCCAAGATGCTCCCTGCTTTGGTGATATTGCCGATACTCTTTTAGAATTTATCGGTAATCTTCCCTTGTGCGCTCATCAGGTGGAATTTGACATCTCTTTTCTGAACGAATCACTTACCCGACTTTCCCGCAACAAGCTCAAACCCTGGTATCTTGATACTGCGCTCATTTCACGGGTTGTTCTTCCCAACCAACCCGCCTATTCGCTGAAATTCATTGCCGAATATCTCAAGGTAGAACTCCTCGATGCTCATCGCGCACTCGATGATGCCCGTGCATCGGGAAGGGTTGCCATCCGGTTGCTCGAAAGGATTCCCGAGATATCACTTTCGGCCCGTGAAAAAATGGCCTGGTTTGCACCACCCTCTCTATTTAAAAGAGTACTCCAGGACAGCTGCAGAACCCATGGTGCTCATATCAAGCGACGGATACCCGGCCTTCCGAAGCTTCCGGGCAAACTTGTTCCCGAAGATGAATTACAACAACTGTCCTTTGATGATGTGTCGAATGCATTCAGCGCACAGGGACCACTTTCGCAGGCATTTGCAAATTATGCCGAACGGCATTCACAAATCGATATGGCCTGGCATGTCGCAAAAACCCTGAACGCCCAATCGCAACTGGTTGCCGAAGCCGGCCCGGGTATCGGAAAATCTTTTGCCTATCTTATCCCTGCAGCACTCTACTCGGTTAAGAATAACAGACGTATAGCAATCGCGACCCACACCAGGAATCTGCAGGATCAACTGATCAACAAAGATCTCCCGGTGGGCCGGAAAGTGGCAGGTGATGATTTCCGGTACGCGATTTTAAAGGGGCGGGCCAATTATCTGTGCCGTCGACGGTTTGAACTGCTCTTAAGCGGCAAACTGGGCAACCTTTCCCGCCGGGAACGAGGCGCTGTTTTACCGCTGATCCGATGGGCCGAAGATACCACTACCGGTGATATCGAAGAGCAGAATCAATTCAATCGCAAATGGTTTGCAAAAATCTGGAACCTGATCTCCGCAGAATCACGGGATTGCCTTGGAAGAAAATGTCCATCCTTCGGAACCTGCTATCTCCAGCATGCCCGTCAGAAAGCACTCAACTCCCATGTCGTGGTAATCAACCATGCTCTCTTCTTTTCGGAGGTTTGCTCCGAAACATCGTTTTTAGGCAAACTTGATTCGCTTATTTTCGATGAAGCCCATCATGTCGAATCTGTCGGACACCATCAGCTCCGGGTAGAGGTGGATACCAACCGGTTCAAGCTCTATACCGAAATAATCAACACCATGCTCAAGCGGCTCGAAAAGCAGTTTGCCGATTCCGAAACAATAAAGACCGCCAAAAAGGTTAACACCCATCTAAAACGGATACGAAAAAGCGCCGAGGCCCTGCTAAAGGACCTCGATAAATGGGCCGAATGTCGTTACCCAACGCATTCCTCCTATCAATTCTCCTACACTGACGCGCCTTTTGATACTTTTTCAAGCCGTGCGGGAATGGAAATTGTCATCGATGAAATGCAGGACCGTCTGCTCAATTTGAAAAATGCGGTTGGCACCGTTGAAAACAACCCTGCCTGTGATGAAACTGTCACCGAAATCGATTATTGCAGCGAACAGACCTCACAGATCAAAGCGGATTTAATCTATGTAACCCAGGCAGTTACCGAAGATCATGTATTCTGGATTGAGGGTAATCGTGACAAGGGATGGGTCAAATTGTGCGGGGTGCCTCTTGATATCGGATCTATTCTGAAAACAGTATGGGATCGCATTGAAGGCGGACTGGTTTTTACTTCTGCCACACTTTCTATCTCCAGCTCCATGGAGTACCTGATAAATAAGCTGGGGTTGACCGGTGATTTTTCTCACACCACGGAGGTCAAAATTTTTGACAGCCCCTTTTCATCGCAGCAGGCGATCAGAGGTGTTATCACCGATGCTCCCGAGCTGGATTCGCCCAATTATATCCCCTTTACCGCTCGGGTTATCGAAACATTCTGGGAACGGTTTCAAAAAAACATTCTCTGCCTCTTTACCTCCAACGCCCAGTTAAGCAGCGTCTATTCGGCCCTCAGAACATCAACTGAAATTCCCAGTCTGAAAATACTGGCCCAGAGAATTTCGGGGAACCGACAGACTATTCTGGAACAGTTTAAAAGTGGCTCTTCGATGGTACTTCTGGGAACGGATAGCTTCTGGGAAGGAATCGATGCTCCCGGTAAAGCCTGTGAAATCGTTATCATGTGCCGACTTCCCTTCCCGGTGCCCAGCCATCCTCTCACCGAAGCGCTGGCCAAAAAGCATGTTGAGCTTTACGGTGAATCCTTTTTCTCATTCATGGTACCCGAGGCCATCATTAAATTCCGTCAGGGGGCTGGACGGCTTATCCGGAGTGTCACCGACCACGGCGCACTCCTGGTTCTCGACAAGAGGATTGTAACCAAAGGATATGGAAAACAATTTATCCGTTCGGTTGATGGAGTGTTTAATTCATTTGATTCTATTGGTAATGCCTGCAGTGCAGTGAAGTATTTTTTTGAAAATGAGCCCGAAGAAGGCAATTATGACAATATTTCCTATGTTCCCTTTGATGAAGCCTGAGAGGGGCACTAAAAATCGAGGCATAATTTGAGAGCAATGGCTCATATTTCATCGAATCGGTTCACCGTATCACTAAAAGCATTTAAAGCATTTGCTGTTCTGGCAGTTCTGATACTTGTTGCTGGTTGTGGTGTATATACGTTCAGCGGTTCATCCCTGCCGGCATACCTGAAAACGGTCGATATCCCGCTCTTTGTTAATAATTCCCTTCAACCGGGTGTGGCCGAAGAGATTACTGAAGGCCTTACCCGAGAGGTCCTGTCTTCCAATCTCTTGCGTATCGTTTCCTCCCAGGGTGATGCGACAATCAATGGAAGAGTTGTTTCTTATGCAAATCAACCTCACACCTATGGAAGCAGAGGAGCCAGAGAGGTGGATATCAGCGAATATGCAGTAAAAATTGCCGTTGAGGTCGAGTTTGTCGATAATAAAAAAAACAAGCCTATCTATAAGGGAACAATTGTCGGTGAAGGAATTTATAATTTTGATTCGGAAACCGAAGATATCGGCCGGTCAAAAGCCATAGACCATGCAGTTGAGCAGATTATTCAAAATTCTGTACAAGGATGGTAGTCCCTCACCCCCTCGCATCAATCAGGCATTCAGCAAATCATTTTCGGATTTAACAATTAAAACCTTATCCACAATATTCAGCATCCGGAAAATATCCATAATGCTCTCATTAGGGTCGAATAGCACAAGCTTTCCGCCCTTTTCTTTGAGCATCTCATAGCATTGAATTAATACTCCAACTGAATTTGAATAGAGATATGATGTCGAAGTAAAGGAGAGAGCAATATTGATTTCTCCTTTTTTGACATTTTCTTCAAATATCCGGTATAGACCGGAAAGATTTGAATTCAACCCGATATCATCTACAACCGACAAAACAATGTATCTGCCGACCTTTTTCCTCTGGACATCCATTTTCTTCGCCTTAGTTTAGTAATGATGTAACAGCCATCGGAAAGCATCTCCAATATAATATAACTAATCTCTTGAGAAGGAATTATCCTCAATTACCTTTAATGATTTCCATTATTCTATTAATTCATATATTTTTCTAAATAACTTTACGGACCTTATGGCCCATGGGTAATTTAATTACAACGTATTAAAATTCTAATACAGCAAATATAACTATGAGATATAATCCTTTGGTTATGTCTTATTTAAACAAGGAATTCAAAGGGATAGGGTATGAATTTTGTTAAAATGGAGGGGTGTGCAAACGATTTTATCGTAACCAATGATCTTACGGAAGATACCATTCGCAATATCTCGTCTAAAGCCCGGTATATATGCGACCGGCGGCTTGGGATTGGGGGTGATGGAATTATTGCATTGTTGCCCTCTTCGGTGGCCGATTTAAAAATGAGAATTATCAACGCCGACGGTTCTGAGGCAGAAATGTGCGGCAACGGAATCCGGTGCCTTGCATTATTTGCAAAACAAATGGAATTAAGTACAAAACCGGCCTTGCGGATAGAAACCGGCGCAGGTATTATCGGCACCGAATTTGTCGATGACGACATTAAAGTCAATATGGGACCGCCCATACTGGAGGGTGATAAGATACCGGTCGCAAAGGCCGGAAAACCCATCGTTGAAGAAAAAATAACCGCGGGAAACAGAACGTTCGAAATTACTGCCGTTTCGATGGGCAATCCCCATGCAGTAATTCATGTGAATGAAATAACCGACGAACTGGTTCTGGATTACGGACGCATTTTAGAAAGCCACTCCTTTTTCCCCAATAAAACCAATGTCGAATTTATTTCGATAATTTCTGATAATGAAATACGGATGCGCGTTTTTGAGCGGGGTGTCGGAGAGACGATGGCATGCGGCACCGGCGCCTGTGCAAGTGTTGTGGCCGGCATACTCAACAGAAAACATGGAAACAATGTTCTCGTTCACCTTCTGGGCGGAGATCTCAGAATCGAATGGGACGGAGATGAAAAGAGCCCGGTTTTCATGACCGGTCCGGCCCGATGGGTGTTTGAAGGTTCCGTAACAGTTTAATTCGGCAACATATCCAAGTGAGGAGAACAAAAACTCATTGTGTCATTTTCATCTATGATCTCCTCTTTCTTGAAGGGATAATTAATGTTTAGAGTTCATTTCCGATTTTTATCGGTTTGTTTGTATAGTATATGTATAGCAGGTTTTGCCGCTTTTTTACCAGCGGCACCAGAGGAGAGCGATTCTTCTGCACAAGGAAACTCATCCTTACATGAAAACAGCAATTTAAAATCGACAACAATTCTGATTGCCCGTCCTGAAGATGCTTCATTTGACGAGAAGGATGAAAACAAGTGGTTTGCTGTTCTCAGTGAAGCTCTTTTCTATTTCAAATTTTCGGCAACCGAGCATATCGATGTTATTCCCTGGGATACCCTGAATAACAATATCCGCCAGTTTAAAAATCTTTCCCGCCGACTCGCCGAACCTGATTACCGGGATCTGATACAGCTAAAAGATGTCGGATATATGATATTCCAGAATTATGAAATCATTAAAGGTAATGTTCAGTATCTTGCCGAATTAATATCTGTGGATGAAAACAGAGCTGTTTCAGTTTTTGAGAGCACCTTTCCCACAGGTTCCCTTCCCCACGAGCTCGATTCATGTATTCGACAGTTTCATAGTGCAGCCGGCGTTAAGTTGACGCCTGAGCATGCCCGATTTCTCCGCACCCCCCTGCTCAGCGGTAATGAAAAAATCCTCAAGCAATTTTCCGAAATACTTTTAGACGACCTCTACGGAAAATCGGGGCGCCCCCTTGAGATGGCTGAAGAGTATCGAAAGATAGTAAAACGTGACGTTTTAATGTACCTTGCTCACTACTACGCAGCCCGCCATTTTGTCAAAGCCGAAAAACATTATAACGCTGCGGTTGGACTCGACAATCTGCTTGTTACTATCGGTCCCTTTTATCCTGAACTTTACGTAGCCGCTGCCCGAAGTTACCGTCTTGCCGGGAATTATGATGATGCCATCCGTATAGCGATTCTCGGGGAAAAGGGTGGTATGGATACTATTAAACTCGCACTCGAAAAGGCCCGGGCCTTCGAAGCGCGGAGAGATACCGAAAAGGCAAAATCAGCCTACCGGGGGGTTCTTGATAAAGACGATGATAATGTTTCTGCACTTCTTTTCTTTGCCCAATATTTTAATAATCATAATAAACATGACGACGCATTATCATATGCCGAAAAACTCCTCGCCCATGATCCTGCAAACGGGCCGGCCTATCTGGAGAAAGGAAAAAGCCTTTTTCGACTGGGGAAGGAAGATGCAGCGCTCAAGGCATTTGACCGCACGGTACGATTTCTCGACGATAATCCTGTGCCTCACAAATACCTGGGGCAAATTTACGCCAAAAAGGAAAATTACGAGAAAGCGGCAGACCATTTTCGCATTGCAATGAAAGAAATGCCCAATGATTTTCTTGTACACCTCAATGCCGCCTTGTCGTTGCGGAAAACAGGAAAGCATAAGGAAGCGTATGAAATATTACGAAAAATCGAACCCAATTTTTCAAACAATTCGGAACTTCAGAAAGAAATGGGTTTACTCGAGCTTTTCCTGAACGACACGGCAAGCGCTCGAAACCATCTGAACAGATTCATAGCAGGGGGAGGAAAAGACTCATCGGTGTTTCTTGCCATGGGATATATTCACCTTGGAGCCAAAGAATACGACCGCGCCCTCGAAATGTTTTCTTCCGCTCTTCCGCTGGTTAAAGATAAAAACAGCTGCAGGCTGGCCCTTGCCCGACTGTCGCTTATTAAAGAGAACCCTCGTAAAGCAATCGCCTATCTTGATTCCATTGTGGCCGAAAAGCCGAAATACAAAGAGACTCACCGTTATCTCGGCGACGCCTGGCTCTCCCTTGGCAAGAGGGAAAAAGCGCTATCCAACTATCTGCTCGAACGAAAATATCATGGTGATTCACCTTACCTGCGACAAAACATCGCAGACCTTAACTATGCTCTGGGTAACCGACAAACTGCAGAGAACGAGTACATGGAGCTTGTGAAAAAAGACAAGACCAATGGAGAAGCGTTCTATCGGTTAGCATTACTTTCATTAAAACAGAAAAATTTTAAAAGCGCTGAAGAATATTTCACCACAGCATCGGTGCTTAAAAAACCAACACCGGAGATATATCACGAGTTCGGTGAAAAATATGCCGAGTTCAACATGAATTCAAAGGCGATCGATTTTTATACAAAATCTCTTTCTATTGATTCCGACCACGAAGCTTCCTGGCTGAAACTCGCAGATTTGTATACGAAGACAAACAACGACAGTGCAGCCGCCGAAGCTTATGCCGGCCATTTTTCACTTGATCCTCGCAAAAACAAAGAATCTATCATAACCGCAGGGGACTTGTTTGTTAAGGCACGAAAAGAAAATTCGGCCCAAAAATGCTATCGTACATTTCTCGACAAAAATTTCGAGAACCCCCATGTCAATTTTAAACTCGCCGGACTTGAATATGAGGATAAAGATTACAAAGAGGTGATCGAGCTCTTGAGAGGTCTTTCTGGCGCCTGGGGATCAGATATCCGGGTAATTACCATGCTTGCCGATTCATATTACCGGTTGAATGACTACAAAATGGCACAAAAGTATCTTTCCCAGGCGCTGGTTAAAAAACCATCCGACCAGCACCTCATCGAACTATCGGCAATTGCAAGCGATTCTACCGGCAATTATAAAAATGCCGTACGCATGTATGAAAAATATCTGGAAAAGGGAGCGAGCAACGACTATGGATTTCGGTTAGCCCGGCTCTATGAAAAGACAGGGCGCAGAGAGGATGCCCTCGAGCGGTACGCGGCCAATACCCGTTACTATCCCTCAGACCTGCGCAACCACGAGCGTCTTGCTGAATTATATATGGCCAAAAAGCGTTACAAATCAGCATCCCGGGTGCTCTACCAGGCCATTAAAGTAAAGGATGCTCCTCCACGATTTACACGAATGCTGGCCCGGGCGCTGGAAGCGCAAAATCAGAAGACTAATGCCGCGAAGTATTATGAGCAGTATGTAAAAGAAGTCCCTACCGACACAAGCGGGCTTCTGGAACTGGGTGAACTCTACTACCACCGCAGCCAGTATGATAAGGCGATACCCCATCTAAACCAAGCGTCGGTTTTAACACCCCGAAATTTCAGGTGTCATTCCATGCTTGGCGCCGCCTATCTGAAATCCAAAAAGTACAAAAGCGCAGTCGACCCACTGGAACGGGCCCACAAACTCGATCCGGAGCACCAGGAAACCATTGAACAACTGGCAGTGTGCTATCGCAAACTCAACAGCCGGAAAGAACTCGCCGGGGTTCTGGTAACGTTGATTAAGAAAAAACCCACCGACCATGCACTTCACCAGGAACTCGGTCTCCTGTACCTATCTCTTGACAAGCCCGATGATGCTGTTCCGGTACTGAAGACTGCAGTCAGGATGAAACCCTCGGATGTACAATCGCTGAATGCACTTGCCGGAATCCATAAGGAGCGCAAGAATGATGAGAAACGGCTGTCTTATCTTACTGAAGCAGTCAAACATTCACCGAAGGATTTTAATATCCGGTTCAGCCTTGGATCGTATTACCTTGAAAGAAAACAGCTGGACAAAGCCTATCCTCACCTTAAAGAAGCGGTACTCCTCAAGCCGAAAAACGCGAAAGCTCATTTTTCATACGGTGAAGTACTTTTTGCACAAGGGGAAAACACTGCTGCAAACACCCATTTTCGGCTGGCAGCTAAACACGATCCTCTTAAAAGTCGCCATTTTTTGCGCTTTGCCCAGACATCTCACCTTATCGGGAAAAATTCCGATGCCTTAAAAAGCATTCGCCAGGCCTTATTATTAGACGGCAGAGATCCTGAAATCCTGTTCTGGGCAGGAAAACTCCTAAAAAAAGCGGACAAACCGGATTCTGCCTATACCATGCTCGAAAAAGCTGCTGATAGAAACAGGGGATGCGATTCGTGCTATATTCTTCTTGGAGAAATTGCCTATGAGCAGACCCGTTACGATCGTGCTGAAGACTTTTTCAGAAAAGCACTGGATATCGCCCCCGATAATGAATATGTAAACCTACACTATGGGAAAGCTTTATTAAAAAACGGAAAAAAGGACAAAGCGCTTCAAACTTTTGAAGTAATATGGTCGAAAAATCCTACCAATGATGAAGCCCTCTATTATGTATGCACGGCATATATCAGTGACGGCAAGCTATTTATGGCATCAGAACTTATGAAAAAAAGGCCTAACCGGAAAGGAAACGGTTGGTATTATCTGACAAAAGGCTTACTTGCCGAAAAGCAGGATAAAATCAAAAAAGCCGAACTCTCCTATTCAAGTGCGGTTCGTATGCTGCCCGCTAATGCTCAGGCCCTGGCCGGGTATGGACGGATTCACTTGCGGCGGGGAAGGTACGATCAGGCGGTTGTCAATTTCGGAAAAGCCCTTGGTATCGATCCCAACAACCTCGGTATCATCCTCGACCTTGGAAATGCCTATGAAGCTCAGAAAAGCTATTCCTCGGCAGTCGAACTGTATCAGACTGCGCTCAAATCGAATCCGGAATACCATCAGGCCCATTTTGCCATTGCCCGTGTTGAAGGCAAGCGGAAAAACCATCTTAAATCGATTACAGCTCTTAAAAATGCTCTTGATATCGATAGAAGAAATCCACTCTATCATATGGCTCTCGGCCATGAGTATCGTCTCACTTCACAATATAAAGATGCTATAAAACAGTATAAAAGGGCCACACGGTTTGGAAAAGATTCTATGATCGATGCCTACCGGTATATCGGCAACATTTATTATTCGTCCCTTAAAAACAAAAGCAAGGCAAAAAAGTTTTATGAGAAATATGTAAATAAAGGCGGAGAGAACCGCACAGTGACTTTACGACTGCATAAAATACAATAGCTCCGCCCGATCAGTATCGGTAAAATAAACTATGGAAAATCTACCCGACCGTCATATTCTTGGAATCCCTGAAATGGATGAGCAGCACCGGTATCTCTATTCGCTGTTCGATAGAATCGAAACTACCGGCACGGTTACGGATTACGAAAGGACAAAACGCCTTCTTGAAGAAATCGAAGCCTATCTTCTTTTTCATTTCACCTCCGAAGAGCATTTTATCAGGATGTATAAAATTCCCGGATTCACGGAACATCAAGCCGACCACGAGCAAGCGGGCGAACGCTTTGTACTCTTTCTTGAAGATTTTGAAAAAGGGAAACTTAACCCATTAAAACTCCGCAATTTTCTCATCTGGTGGCTGGCCGAACACAGTAGAATCAGCGATGAAAAATATGCAGAGGCGGTAAAAAAATTGCGCCCGAAATAGGGATGGATCCATGAATTCCGATCAAAAACAGAAAATACTGGTGGTCGACGATGAAGCGGCTATTGCAGACAACATCACCTATGCCCTGACCACCGAAGGCTTTAGCCCCGTATGGGCTGATACCGCACACAAAGCTCTGGATGAACTGGCCCACGAGCAGTTTGACCTGATCGTACTCGACATCGGCCTTCCTGACCTCAACGGATTCGAGCTGTGCAAACAGATTCGAAAAGAATCCTCGATACCAATAATTTTCTTAACCGCCCGCAATGAAGAGATCGATCGGGTCGTGGGCCTGGAAATCGGCGCCGACGACTATGTTGTCAAGCCGTTCAGCCCCCGGGAGCTTACCGCCCGAATCAAAGCGATCCTTCGACGAACCACGACAATGCCTTCAATTAATAACGAACCCCCTGATGAATGTTTTGACAATGACGACAGGCTCTTTGTTATTGACGAACCCACCAAGACGATTACTTTTTCCCAAAAGCCGCTCAATCTTTCGCTGTATGAATACAAAATCCTGAAAATTCTTGTTCAAAGCCCCGGACGGGTATATTCCCGCAGTGAGCTTATGGACCTGGCCTGGGATGAGCCCGGATTCAGCACCGAACGGACCGTGGATGCCCATATTAAGGCTATCAGGGCAAAGCTACGTGCATCCGATCCTGCTCTGGACCCCATTGAAACGCGCCGGGGATTCGGGTACCTGCTGAGAGAGGGATTATGAAAATCCGTACCCGTATCCTGATCGGTTTTCTTACTGTCGCGATCCTCGGCTTTGCCTACCTGATCAACTGGGTACTCAGAGACCTTCGTCCCCATTACCTTAAATCTATGGAGGAATCGCTGGTTGATACCGGCACCCTGCTTTCATCGATGGTAAGCATTCAGGCCCATGGCGACACCCTGGATGTCGATCAACTCGAACGGGTAATGCACAATGCATCACAACAGGAGATATCCGCCGAGATCTATGATCTCCTTAAAACGCGGATGAATATTCGGGTGTATATTACCGATACCGCGGGAATCGTCATTTACGATTCCGATAATGGTAAGGCTGAAGGCACAGATTTTTCCCAGTGGAATGATGTCAGGCTAACTTTACAGGGCAATTATGGCGCCCGTGCGACCCCACAGACCCTTGGTGATGAAAGAACAACGGTTCTCTATGTGGCATCACCGCTTTTCATACAAAACAGGCTCGCCGGTGTGCTGACCGTCTCAAAACCTATCGGCAGCGTAAGTTTCTTTGTCCAGAAAGGCCGCCGTGATATTCTGATCGCCGGACTTCTGGTTGTATGCGGGGTTGCAGTAATCGGATATCTTCTTTCAATCTGGGTAACGACACCAATTGCCAGATTGACCTCTTATGCCCGGGCGGTAAAGGATGGAAGCAATGCACGAAGGCCCCGGTCAAAAGGGGAAATAATACTCGGCAAAAGCGAAATCGACACCATGGGTGAGGCTTTCGAGGAGATGAGGGATACCCTTGAGGGCAAAAAATATGTCGAACAGTATGTCCAGACTCTCACGCATGAAATAAAAAGCCCGGTTTCCGCGATTCAGGGAGCCGCGGAGTTGATGGATGAAAAGATGGATCCTGAACGGCGGAAAAAATTCCTCGAAAATATCCGCTCCGAAACCATACGTATTCAAAACATTGTCGACCGGATGCTGCAACTGGCCGCACTCGAAAACAGAAAAGAGCTTCGCGATATCGAGTTTGTCGATATTGGCGCACTTGCCAAAGAAGTTGTCAACGACAGCAGACCATTGATAGAAAAAAAGCAATTATCGCTGCAAATGGAACTTTCAGAAAAGCTTGTCGTACGGGGCGAACGTTTTTTACTTCGTCAGGCACTTGCCAACCTTGTCCAGAATGCGGTCGAGTTTTCCCCTTTCAAGGGTGCAATCGGTATTACCGCAAACAAGCATGATACGACAGCACAAATCATAATAACCGATTCCGGCCCGGGAATACCCGACTATGCCCGCACAAAAATTTTCGACCGGTTCTATTCACTGAAACGGCTGGATACCAACAAAAAAAGCACCGGGCTGGGATTGAGCTTTGTGGGGGAGGTCGCAGAGTTGCACGGAGGAGCCATTTCGGTCGATAACAATAACGCCGGCAGCGGCGCAGTTGCGGTTTTTGGTGTGCCGCTTGCATAGATAAAACCGCCCATCAATCACTGAGTGGCAGGGATGTCCGGCCGATTTACGTAATGCTCGATAGATAATTTATTTGTGAAAAAGTGCTCAGCTGCCTGGGCTATAGCCTTTTGAGTTTCTTCCGGAATGGACAATGCAACAAAAAATTTCTCAGGATAAAGGTAATCTTCACCGGATTCATCGATAACCCATATTTGCTGATGCTTTCCGCTTCGGGATCGGGAAGCGTCTCATAAAGCTTCCTGACCTCCAATGAAGATTCATATCCTTTATTTTTGAAACAGGCCACAAAATTGCGCTTTTTTTATCATGCTCAAATGAGTATTCTCTGGATGACATGTTTTATGCAGAAGGCCATATCTACCAATCAGGCAATGCCCCTATTGATAGCGCCTGCCTTTTTGATTTGTTCCAGCTCTGCAGACAATTGAGTTACCATATCCTCTTCTTCTTTCCACACGTTCAGGGTTTCTTCGGGATCCTCCTCCAGGTTATATAATTGCCCGCGAGGCCCATCCGGCTCAGGCTCTTCGAATTTAGGCTCGGTAAATCCCCCTGAACCAAGACCATCAACAAGTTTCCATTTGCCCTGCCTGATAGAAAACATGCCATTGCCTGAATGGTGAACAATGGATCGGTTACGATTCGGTAATGGTTTCCCCTGAAGGGCAGGCCAAATTGTGCAACTGTCTTCGGCAGCATGGGAGGGAAATGTTGCTCCGGTAATATCTGCTATTGTTGTAAACAGGTCGACCAGGCAGATCAGCTCGTTGCTCGTGGTTCCCGGCTGTATTTTCCCCGGCCATTGGGCAACAAAGGGCTCCCGATGGCCGCCATCCCAGATATCCGATTTCTGGCCGCGAAAATTCCCGTTTGACTTATGACTATAGGTATTGCCGTCGAAACAGGTTCTGCGGGCGCCGTTGTCACTGGTGACAATGAGCAGTGTGTTTTCGGTTATTCCCAGGCGGTCAACTGTCTCGCCAATCCGGCCGACAACCCAATCAAAAAGACAGACCATGTCCCCCCGGTCACCCGCTGCGCTTGAGCCGATAATGAAATCCGGACGGATATCGCATGGACGGTGAGGGGCTGCGGTTGGAAGATAGAGGAAAAAAGGTTGGTCGGGTTTTGTGCGGCGATGGGTCTCGATATACTCACAGGCTCTGTCTGCAAAGGTGATATCAACCAGGTCATCCCGCCATTCCGGTACCATGAGTCCTTTGCGCTGCTGCTGAAAAAGTGGATATTTCTCTTGATCGGGAATTCCAACAGTCCGATTATTCTCGATAAAGCAGTACGGTGGCATATCCAGTGAGCCGGATATTCCAAACCAGTAATCGAATCCCAGATCGATGGGGCCGCCGGTTACCGGAACCGAATAATCGATATCATACCCGTTATCTTTTAGGCCGCTTAATTCGTAATTCGGAGCACGAAACTTTCCCTTTGTATCGGTCCAGTTCAGTCCCAGATGCCACTTGCCGATTATACAGGTGGAATACCCGCGTGGTTTCATAATCGACGCAAGCGTCAACCTTTCTTTTTCAATCAGCGGTGTGCCGAAACCACCGAGGACCCATCGTTTGAGCGGTGACCGCCAGCAATAGCGTCCGGTGAGTATTGAATATCTGCTGGGTGTGCAGACGGCCGACGACGAATGGGCATCGGTAAAGGTGGCGCCGTTGGATGCGATACTGTCGATACTCGGTGTGGGGATTTTTTCTGCGCCATAACAGCCGATATCGCCGTATCCCATGTCATCGGCACAGATGAGGATAATATTCGGCTTCGGCATTGCTAAAACTGACCCGTCCGCAACAGAACCATTGTGCATGCCCGCATAACCGGAATACCCGATTCGGTCAGTTTCTGCTCCACAGTATCCGATTCCGCTCCCGGATTCATGATCACCCGGTTGGGGTGCAGTGCAATGAGGGAGTCTACCAGTTCTTCGCTCTTTGCCGGTCCTACATACAAGGTTACCGTATCAACCGGCTTCTGTACGTCATCGAGCCCGGCAACGGTAGTAATACCTTCAATCTGATCGATTGCCGGATGAACCGGGATTACCTCATGCCCGTATTCTAAAAGCATTTTCAGCGCCTTATTGGAATAGCGCTCGGGTTTGTTACTTGCCCCGACAACAACAACAGATTTACTGTTCATTCCAGACCTTTATTTCTTCGATTATAAACTGTCCTTTATTAATCGATAGACAATTTGATTTTTCGGGAACTGGGTGGGCGGATAAAGAACCTCTCTTTACATCCGCTAAGACTCGGACTTTTCGCGCCTATCCTCTATCCCTGTCCAACTCACCTTAGCTGATCGGCATTTTCTTTTTTCAGCTTCCACGCCGACCATATTCCTCAATTATTTACATCCGACAAAAACATCATGCAATGTAGTTGTTTTTCCACTCTTCCCCCCGGCTGGCTCATATCAGGAAATATACCAATTTCGGCAGTTTTTGTCAATCCAAAGCGCACCTTTCCCCGGGCTTTTTTGCGAACCTTAAAAAACGGGGCCTGCTCCCATTTGCCGCCGTGAGGCAGAATTGTTTCTATGACTGCTGCTTGTTCGATAAAAGCGACGATTCTCATTTTTCCGCCGCAACGAGGGCACACCAGGGGGTGGACTTTGAAAACCTGGCGGATCAAAGCCGCCCAGGAAAATTCTATAGTCAAGGAGTATTTCAGCGCTCCATTTTTTTAAAATCCATCCCTCAATTTACCTATTGAAATTGCTGTCCGGTTTCTGGTATACTTATAGATATCCTACCCACCAATTCCAAAAAGGTATTTATAATGAAACCGGAATACTCAGTCACCGCGGATGTGAACAAGAACCGTCTCTATATTGTTCTTCGGTATACTATTACTAAGGACATTGCCGAACGGGTAGCCGATATGATAGTAAAGGAATCGATCAAACTCAAACCCCATTTTGGCGTGATAACCGATATGACCGGATTAAAATTTGGCCATATCAGTGCCGGTTTCATTTTAAAAAATGCCATGGAATTTCTTCACTCGCGCAATGTGGGAACCGTGGTCAGGGTGGTCGGCGGTTCCAAGGTGGGCCTAATACAGTTTGCTCGATTAACGCAGGGATTCACCGGATATAAACCGGTATATGTTCCCACCATGCAAGAGGCCGAGAAAAAGCTCGATAATGAGGGCGGTTGATACAATCGGTCTATTTATTGGGATAAAACCGGAATTATCGCTTCCGCGAAAGCGAAACGATTTTCTTGATTACTCGCCTACCGTCTTGTTTAATTGAAATACAATAGGCAACGTTTGATAAACCGTTTTCCCGCATAATTTTTTCTTTATTCACCCCGGCCAATTTTTCCGCCGTCTCCAATGCCAACCCGCAATTGTCGCCGAACACGTATGTCACTGATAATAGATTTAATGAATTTTTTTTTCGATTTGTACTATTAAGGTTCAAAAGTTAGTCCGTCCCCGATATCCCCTACAAACCCCGGTAATTTTCGGTGAGGCCCTTCTTTGAGGTCATTGGTGAGTCGCTTTACCGGAATTTTTGGTATGGGAACGGCGACCGTTATATATTATGTGTCATCATATCGGCCCTCACCAGTTGTCGCGGGAGAAGAACATGTTTTTTAATTTCAGGTCCTTGGTGTCATGCTGCATTATTTCAAGTATGCTTCTGTTCCTGGGCTGCTCGGGTAAGGGAGATAATCCATTGGGAGGCGAAGAAGAGAAACCGTTAACGGTACAAACCACCACGGCAACCGGTACAGTGAGCAGCCTTTTTGGCGGCGACAGTCTCTCTGTCTTTTCGGTGTATGATCCGCAGGCAACTGTTTCAAATGATGGGGCATTCACGGCCGCGGTATCACAGGAAGGCGCCCAGCTTGTTATGCTTCGCGGGCGGGAGAACAAGATCCGGGGGATGACCGTCGCCATGCCTGATGCCCGGGGGACGATATCGGACCTGCACATAGATGATACCACCACGGCCCTGGGGATCCTCTGCATGTCGCCCGGTATTGCATCGGCCAATATCGATACGATTGTGGCCCGTACGCAGCGCTTGAAGGCCACGGCCAGCTTTGGACCGATGGTCGATTATTTGCACCAAAAGCTTCCCACGATTTCGATCACCGATATGCTCTCGGGGAATGCCGGCAGTACGATACAGCACGAAATCGATTCCCTCATGCTTGATGTTGTTCAAGAATATTATGGCGTCGATTTATCGCCGGCACTGGCAAAGTTTTATATAGAACCGGAAAGAAAATATGTCGGCGCCACAATCCCGCCCAATGCCGATCCTGAAAAGGCGCCGGTAACCCTTCAAAACGGCGGATTTCGATATGTCAAGGTTTTCAGGAAGACGCCAACCTCGCTGGAATCTTTTGAAATGCCGGGGGCAACCGGATTCAGTTTTGGTTCGGTCCTCACGGTATCCATGTTGCAGCCCTTCGAGTATACCGACACGGTTGACTTTGCCGTAAATCCGAAGGTTGACTACTGGTTTTTCGGACCAGGCTTTTCTTCCCGCGACCTTGTTCAATTGCCCTCGGATATACAGAACATTATCGACCAGGAAAATCTTGAAATGTTTTATACCAAGACATACCTTCTCTATTTCTTATTCCCCTTCATCGAAATGATCTCCGGGGTCTCCCATGTCGGCAGTAAAGCACTTGCCAAAGTTACCCAATGCATTTCTCAGCTTAACCAGATCCCCAACGGCGCCTATCTCATGAACCAGGTGTACGAATCTTTTCAAAAAACCACGCTACGGGAATTTATTTCGGCCCTGACCGAAGTCACTATGACCTTTGTCGGCATGACGGCCGTATTATCATCACTGGGATTACTCACCCCCGCGGCGGCAGCGGCTCTGCAAGTGCTTGGTGTCGTGGGTGTTGGTGGCGGCCTGGCATTAGGAGTTATGAATCTGGCCGGCGCCGGAGTGCTATATCTTGGCGTACCCGCTTCAACCGTCGTGCATACATCCTTTGTCGACACAACAGCTAAGGGAGACCTGTCTGCTCAAGGGGTTGTTTTAGTAAACAAGAAGGAGTATATCGATCCGACATATACTTCGATTAAGGAAATTTACGGCGAATTCGAAAACCGGAGCACACGCAATTTTTCCGATCTCGAATTTCGCATTGAATTTCTTGACTCTGAAGGAAACGTTGCCAGCTACGATCAGGGATATGTGCATCATAGGATTTTAATGCCGGGTTACCGCGCTCCATTCTATTTCTCAATTTTCGGCGATAATATTTCACGGCCCTGGCGGGTGAAGATGCTGGGAAGGCAAACCACGCGGACAGCAGATACCACGACACTGAAAATCCCAGGATCAACTATCGAGCGATTCATGAGGCAGGATTATCAGACAAAAGAATACAGTCCCTACACCGGTATTGACATACATGTTACGGCGCCTTCACTTTCTATGAGTTCTGAGGTTGTAGGGCTGGCCTGCTCCTACGACGACCAGGGCAACCTGATCAAGTACCATCCCAACCAGTCTTATGCCGGTGGAACGGGCGAGGTTGTTTTCGAAAAAATCATCGCGGTCGGTGACACCGGCGATTTTAATCTACTGCTCCAGTCGGTACACACCAGTGGCGATCAGGTGTATATCGCCCGAACCAGCCGCACAGGCAAACTGATGATCGTCCCGGTCGTTAAAGGAACCTATGATTCGGACCAGTTCAATGACAGTATTACGCGAACGATTTACTATGGTAAACTTGCCAACAGCGGGACGGTTCCTGTGGCTGATCTCAAGTGCTATTCGATGCATATCGCCAACACCAGGGGTACCGGCTCCTCGATTGCCGCTCGCTTTCTGGCTCCCGGCGATTCGGTCTGGTTTATGACAATGATAAAGAAAAATGAGGGCGGCACACCTCAATTTCAAGCAGAATATAAAGAATTTCATGAGGTGGTTGTCCCACCAAGCGCAATTGCCGTCAATATAACCACCGCAACCGACCCCGAAAAGAAAATCATAAAGGTCACCAACGGACACTCAACTTCTGTTAAGATTTACCATGCATCGGTGATACGGCGCCCCGATGGCGGGGTCCGTTTCATTTCTCGAGGCAGCAGCGCGGGTAGGACCTATTCTGCGGGCGAGTTGTACGAGTATTCGGTAACGCTGCCGGACACCCTTCATTCGCTTGAGTTTGTAGCGCAAGCAGTGGAATACAGTCAATAGTCAGCAGATGTCAGGGAGGTCCTGATTTTCTTTTTTTTTCCCGATTATCAGGGATTCAGGAACGGACTACCTTTTTAATCTTTATGAAAATATGGGCATCTTAAACTTCTAAACTATTGGAATCTATATAATGGTACGGCCTGTCCAGACAGGTTTGATCATTATGTAATCGATATGTTTGAATTACTCCAGCATCGATAGTATGCTCCGGTCCCGGTCACCGACAGGAATCCAAACAAGGCTCTAAGTGCCCCCAATGCAACTACAGCAACAGGATTGGCAAAGAAGTACGATACAACACCAGATTCCCAAAGCCCCGCGAATTTTTCTTTTTCGCCTGATAGAACAGATATCCCAGCATAAAAAGGGATTAATACCAGAGCCACCGCAATCATGAGCGCCATTATGGAAGGGTATCCCCGGCTATGCGCAACCGGCATAAGAGAGAAATAACATGCGCCTGTAAGTATGCCCGGCAGTAAATGCAGCAACAAAGATTTTGATATATGGTGCTGATGAATTGATGTTTTGCTATTCATTTCAATCCCAACTAACGTGATATATGTCTTGCGTCATAAATGGTTCTAATTTCAGGTCTTGTTTGGGAAATCCGAAATTAATCAATACACCGCAGATTTTTTGTGCATTCTTTTCGGAGATATCAAAGAA
Organism: Chitinivibrionales bacterium; assembly: GCA_014728215.1. Classification (NCBI taxonomy): domain Bacteria; kingdom Pseudomonadati; phylum Fibrobacterota; class Chitinivibrionia; order Chitinivibrionales; species Chitinivibrionales bacterium. Next base: position 17,358 of record WJLZ01000134.1, on the reverse strand, counting down.
TAAATCTATGTTTTGGTAAGCCGAGGAACCCATGAAAGGCAACTGCATATCCGCCGACGATCAGGTACCTGACAGAATTATTTTCGAGTAACCGTAATAAATCTTTAAAGTCTGGATATGAAGGCACTTTTTAAATGACGGAGACTTTTGCTGAATGTGTGCTATACCAGAATCGAAAACGGATCATTTGTATTTTGTTTCCTTCTCATATCGGTCTCTTTTATGAAAACCGGCGAATCCTCGGTTATACCAATCCTCGGAAAATATAGCTCATGACCGACTTCGGCACTATCATTTATGCAGTCACTCGGCGTACCCGGGAACCGTCCCTACGGGACGGAAGATCTTTTCCATCGTTCCACCGCCAGGGACTTCATCCCTGGCTATTGATAGCTTGTCCCTCTGGGACAGGTTGATACGGTTTACAATTGCCCTATATTTTTATAGCTGCCACGGAGAGACATCGATAGCGGTTTATCATGCTCATTATGCTCGCTTATCAGTGGTCTATTTTGGACAAGTCTGACTACAGAGAATGTAAATATATTAACCAACATTAAATTTTTATGTGATAAGCCATCCTCCAATTAAATTATATTAAGCGTAAAGGAGGATGCCGTGACTAACAAGACAATTGCTCAAAGCTTTGTAATTGCAGTACTATGTGCCGGATATTTTTTGACGTCAACGGCTGTGCGATTTTTAATCCCTGGGACAATCCGTACAGCTATTTGAGGTTTTCGAAAAAAGTGGTATATGAAACTCATGATGATGATCACATTAACGGAAGAACCATTAAAAAGAATCACAATGCCAATGGAGTTTTTATAAAGAAAATCAATGAAAATCATTTAAATATACTGTTCATCAAATGAATCATTCTCACCGGTATCGTAATCGAATTCCGGTTGTGCAATCGATGTCTGCACATGCGCGTACTGCGGAACAACAGTCGAAACCCTTTTATCCCCCAAACAATAAGAATAAACAGAACCGGACATCCCGCTACAAAAAGAGAATGAAAACAGAATCGTTCGGGATTCTCCTTTAACGCCCCTCGTAATAACGGTACCAGAATCATAAGAGAAAGATATGCAATCAGAGGTATTATGCTGTGGATGACCGACGATCCCGGGGGGCTTTTCCCTATCTTTTTCCCGATTCGCAACGATACCCCATACAGTACCCGGAGGGCGACAAAATAGACCAGAATACCTTCAAGCCGGTGAACCGCCGCCGGAGTAACAACACCTCCGTAGATTGGAAGTGAATAGAGATGAATCGCACCAGCTATCCGCATCGTATTTACGATTATTGTGACCGCATAACCGGCCATGACCGCACCAATCATTTTGTAAATCCCATTCCTCTCCTTTCCCGCGGATATAACATGTGCCAATGCGATAAGAATAATTGCCAGGATCATAAAATTGACTCCCGCGCATGATTTTGCAATCACAAGAAAACGATCGCTGCTTACATACCCCTCATTCCTTACGAAAGTAAAGTTTTCTCCGGTTATCATTTCTGTTGCAAAAGCCGTGGGGCAAAGGATCCACCTGAGCTGATCCGGAGACGCCGTGCTGTAATGATGTTTCAGAAGGCCGCATATTCCAATTACAATTACAATTTGGAACACACGGCCTTTTATACTATTGCCAATCAAAATGATCCATTCTGATATCGCAGTTTTCTTTTTCATGAAAATATCCCTGTAAAGCTTCTATTCTGCACTATTCTTAGTGCCAAGGGATTTCCTGAGTAAATTGGCAAAGCCGATACCGAACATCAGTATAAAAAACACGAGTAACAATCCCGGTTCAGGCACGGCTCGTACTCCTCCGATTGCTGCATTGCTTACCCCTTTGGGCAGGGGAAGCGGCTGTTTAACATTTTTTGCATCGCCTTCAGTATTGCGAACGTCCTCATGGACAGCAACAAATGAAGTGTATCTGGTTAAAAGGTTATACCTGAGACCAAGTGAAATTATTTCATCTCTCTCCTCTGTATCGGTGGGGCCAAAATTGAAATCAGAGCGTTCTTCTATGCGTTTCCGTGCCCATAAATACTGCAAAGGGCTGTTTTTCGCTTTCGATTCAACATTGTTTAAAGTAAACGTTTTTTCAAAAGGCCCCTCCCCGGTATAGCCGGTAATCCTGATACTCCCCTGTTTTTTTCCTCTCCATTTACCAAAAATTACGAGCGGTCTTTCTGCAAGAAGATCGGGAACCGAGCGGGGAATCATATCATAAACCTTGAATCCTTTGGTTTCAAATTCGATATGAGTGAGCAGTGGCGATTGTATGTAATTTCTGAAACGAATCGCCTGTGCCGGAGCACGCGACGGATCGGTGACAACAAACGGTTCGCCTTTCCCCGCCTTTGCAATACCTTCGATGAGGTGACGGTTCACACTGCTTCCAATGCCAAAGGAAAAAACGTTTGCCCTGTTCAGGTTATCTGCGATACATTCAAAAACATCCTTTTCTACGGCAATGTAACCATCCGTAACCACGACAATATTTCGTGATATCGTATCATGATGCGGCAATTGTAATGCTCGTTTTATCGCGGGCAACAATCGTGTTCCGCCACCGCCTCGCTGGTTATCGATATGAGCGATCGCTTTATTAACGTTCTCCTGGGTGACCGGCAGCGAAGTGGGTGACAACAGACTGGAACTTCCGGCAAAAAGAATAATGTTGAATTTATCGGTGGGTCTCAGATGGCTGATTAAATCCCGAAGAAGCTTTTTTGTCGTCTGGAGGGGAAATCCACTCATAGATCCGGATATATCGACAACAAAGATATATTCCCGTGGGGGAATCAGGCTGTTTCGAATTCGCTCGGGCGGCTCAACCATACAGAGAAAAAATTTCTCATCATTACCTTCATACAGCATCACTCCGGATTGAATCCGGTTGCCTGCCAGACGGTACTGGAGGATATAATCTCTGTCTGCCAGCTGCTTTTCATCGTGGGAAAGCGTTATTTTCGCAGATTGGGCATTCTCCCATTCCGTATATGTTTTATGGCTGTAGCAGACAAGCTCCTTCAACTCGATAGGAGAGATAACATGAACGGTGATATCCCAGGTCGCCTCTTTTTCCTCGCCCTTTTTGAAATAGGGATTTTTCAACCATTTGTTATCGGACCCTCCATTTGACTCTGTCAATTCGGAATACCGGGGTCCCACGACAGTGGGATAGATAAATTCATAGGCGCCGTCGACAGGCACAATAAGCTCGGTATATTTCAATTCCACTTCAATGAGATCACCAGGCATGATATTGGCAACATCCATAGTAAATACGTTGGGACGTTGCTGTTGAAGCAGCGATGCGCTTTTACCTTCTTGCTTAGCCTTTTCAAAAGTCTCTTTTGCCTGCTCCCGCTCTTTGATTTTTGCCGTGATAACCTGCTCACCGATTTTCATTTTCATACCATGAACCGCAGCGCGGGTTGATGCAGGGAAAACATAACAGGCATTGATCGGGCGGTTGCCGTCGTTGGCATATTTCTGATTTACAGTAACCTCGGCAATAACACCATTAATAGTGACGTCAATTCGGGTACCTTTCAGGGGAAGCCGGTCGATTGACGGATCCCCTGCAGGAATGTGGAAGTAGGGAGACATGGTTTTATCATCATCATTCTCCGGCCCCGGACTCGCGGGTACGCCGACTGCAAAAATCAGCACCAGAGCACTTATATAATTATGGATATATTTCATACAAGACTCCTTTGTAATGAATAATTGTGTTATTTCGGAGATACATGAGAATGACCGGTCTGAAAGGTATGTCCAGACCGGTTTTTGAATTACAACAACCTATGATTCGGGATAAACAAAGCTTTTCACCCAGGAAATAAATTTGCTGTTGCTGGAGATAACTCGATTGCGCCGTTCATCCGGCAATTGTTCATTGAGTACCGCCGCTTCCTGAAGGTACTCATGGGCTGTTTCAAGATTTTCGATATAACCGAGCAGTACATCCCGGGTTTTATCGATATATCGCTGCTTTTCTTCTCCCCGTTTCATCGATTCAATCGTGTTCATGCGATGACCATAACCGGTTCTTTCTTTGAACTTGTCGATTAAATGTTTTGCAGCATTATTCATTTGCCATGAAGCCAGATCCCGGCGATCCAGCTTCCCGGCACATTCGGCAGCTCCTAAAAGCAAAACAACCGATGCGTCATACAATCCGCTGTCTTTCAGAGTGTTGCCGTCCTTTCGATATTCGCGGTAATACTGCCACAGCTCTTTTTTTGAAAGATTTTCAAAAGGATTTTTTTCCATCCTTCGGCCATGTGGTTCAGCAATCGAGGTTTGCGTATGAGCGTATTGTTGAACCGAAGTATTTTCCTTCACCCCGCTCCGGGCAATAACAAAACCGGCTGCAACGGCCATAATTGTGGTGGTGGTTGTGAGTTTCATAGGAAACCTCCTTTTAAAATGATGGTTTAAAACGTTGGTTTTTGTGTTGTCGTTGCCGACACTTACAAAGATACCACCACAAATTGAAAGCACAATGAAAGCTCTGTGAAAAGACGGTGAAAAGTATGTGAAGAGGGATTTTGGGCCATAGAGCCGCAAATCGGGGAGAATTCAGGTTTTTTGTATGAGCGCCCGGGCCTTGTTGCCGATATGAATGGTTCGATAAAGGAGATTTGCAAGGGGACGAATCGAATAAGTTTCCCAGACCTGGAGCTTAAAGCCGGTCATATCTATCAGCCGGGAGAATGATTTTCTGCAGAATTCATGACAATGCCCCGGGCGATAATCTTCACGATATTTTTTCGTATAAAGGCCCGTTTTTCGAACCACTCTTTTTACCCGGCAGTCAAGCCCCATGATATTGGGGAATTCGAGAAGGGCCATACCGCCCGGTGCAAGCAGCGAGTGAATCGAGTTCATTGCAGCGACAGGGTCGGGAAGATGTTCGAGAACATGGCGGAGGACGATGCAGTCATATTGATTCCGGTCTCGGGGAACGAAATGCATAAAATCGGCGGTTATTACATCGATATCAAGACGATTCTTGACATATTCTGCGAGTTCGGATGAAAGCTCAAGTCCTTCAACGGTCCACCCATCATCACGGGCGCGGGAAAGCAGGTGTCCGTTTCCGCACCCGATATCAAGGAATCGGCCTCGTGAATGGATATGCCTTTGTATGAAATCGTATGATTGCGACTGGATTTTATTCGATGCGTGAGCGGGATCTTCCGGATCACGGATACGGACCGCATATTTTTTCTGATCGAGGCCGCCGGTACGGTCATAGATGACCAGCCCGCACTCATTACATCTGTAGAATTTGTACTTTCCCCGGCTTCCCAAGGTAAAGAACAGGGAACATCTGGTACTTTGGCACAGGCTGCAATTCATAGATTACAATCAGGCTGCATGGCGATAGGCTTCTTCGAGCCTTACCGAAACAACCGTCGAAACACCCTTCTCCTGTTGTGTCACGCCATACAGCAGGTCGGACGATTCCATGGTCCGCTTGTTATGGGTAACGATAATGAACTGGGTGTTGTCGGTAAAGTTGCGTAAAGCCCTGACAAAGCGCTCGACGTTGGCGTCATCCAGAGGAGCATCAAGCTCATCGAGGATACAGTATGCCGACGGCCGCACCATGTAAAGAGCAAAGAGGAGCGATATGGCAGTGAGAGCGCGTTCTCCACCCGACAGCAACTGGACGCCACGCATCTTTTTGCCCGGAGGGCGGGCATTGATATGAATGGGTGCTTCGAGAGGATCGATATTTTCTTCGATACTCAAAAATGCCTGGCCACCTTCAAAGAGAGTCGTAAACATCTTGGTGAAATTCTCCTGTACCTGCTGGAAGGTTTCGGAGAATTTTGTCCGTGCCTCTTTATTCAGTTTTTTGATTGCCCGTTCGAGATCGTCAACGGCATTCTGAAGGTCATCCCGTTGCTTGATTAATTCCTGAAGTTCACTGTTTTTCTCTTCGTATTCTTCAGGCGCCGACATATTCACCTGACCGACAAGACGGCCCAGTCGTTCTTTATACTTTGTAATATTTTCTTCAATCTCATGGTCGTCACCATCAATCGCTGGAATCTCTTCTTCGAGATATTCAAGGTCGATCTTATAGGATTCAAAGACCTTTTCCCGGATACTCCGCATTTTTTCTTCCGCACGGGTCAGGTCATTTTTCATATCGGCAATCCTGCCGTAATAGCCTTCATTTTCATGCACTTTTGTTTTGACCTGCTTACGAAGCTCATCGATCTGATTCAGGATAGCATTATATTCTTCTCTGATGTTTGCATGATTTTCCTGGAGTTCCTTTCGCCGTGCTATCCGATTCTCGAGGTCATCTTTCAGCTGATGTACCTGAGTGGACAGCTCGTTATCACGATGCTCGGCCTGCTGTCTTTCTTCAAGCAGTTTTTGCTTCTTTTTGCCGATATTCTCGATTTCCCGGCCGAGATTCTTGAGGTCCATTGTATTCTGATCGAGCTTGTGACGATCCCCCTGGAGTCTCAACTGGGCATTCACCAGACGGTCGTGGATCGCCTTGCGCTCTTCTTCCATACCCGCAAGCTGATCTTTTGAAGACTCGATACGGATTTCGGTATCGATCTTTTCGGTTTCCAGTGACGCCAGTTTTTCCTGTGCTCCCCGGATTTCCTGTTCATGTTCGGTTATTCGTGCAGCAGTCTGATCGAGCTGTTCCTGAAGGGAACGGGTTTTGTCTTTAATATTTGCCAGTTCGTTTTCATAATGCTTGATATTTGTCTCGTATTCCTGCTGCTTTCTCTGGCCTGCACTGAGCTTTGCATTAACTTCAGTCAGCGCGACCTTGGCTTCATCACGGGTGATAATCGAGGTTTCTTTTTCGCTGACAATTCTCTGAAACTCTTTCCGACACACTTCAATTTCGCGGGGAAGCGATTCGATTCGTTTTTTCCGGGTCAGAATACCGGCCTGTTCTTTATGACTCGACCCGGCGATTACAGTGCCATTACCTAAACAGACAATGCCCTCGTGCGAAATATAGATATGGTTTCGACCATTTTGTCCGGCCAGGTGAAGGGCTTGTTCCAGATCTTTGACTACGAGATACCGTCCGAAAAGGTGTTCCGCCAGACCCCGGTATTCTTCATCCGTATTGATATAACCGGTAAGCGTGGTGCATGAATCATTTTCCGGTTTTGAGAAGGATGACGCACTTTGTACCCTTTCAAGACAGGTCATTCGTGCTGTCCCGACCGGCTCCTTATTCAGAAAATCGACCGCGCCTCTCAGATCGCTGTCATTTTTGAACACCACAGTCTGGATCTCTGAGGAGAGTACCCGCTCGACGATGCCGGCAATTTTTTCATCGGAAATAGTAATCAGGTCTGCAACAGTACCAAGTTTTCCCGGCATCTCTTCTTTGAGAAGCGCCCGGACGCCATTTTCGTACCCTTCAAGCTGTGCATCAAGCCCCTGCAGGAATTCGAGCTGAGATTTCATTGAATCGATCTGGGCCTCAAGCTGTTTTTCCCGCTCAAGAAGGCTCCGATACCGATCATCCTCCCGTTCGATTCTGGAGACAAGGACCTGGCGGGATTGAAATAGATTTTTATCCGCTTCACAGGCATCCTCAAGTTGTTTTCTGAATTCTTTAAGATGCTCCGAGTATTCTTCCTCCCGGTTGGCCAGGATATATATCTCTTTTTTGTCCCGCTCCTGAAGATCGAGACAATTTCGGATCTTGCTCTGTATTTCGGCCATGGCATTGCGCTGCTCTGCCATGGCGTTCACCATTTCAATCTGCTCCTGTGCAAGCAATGAGGCATTCTCTTTTTTCGATGATATTGATGCATCAAACTGAGCCAGTTCATTCTGAATGTTGGCAAGATTTTCCTCATGGCGTTGGATGACAGTCTCGCCTTCAGTGACATATTTCTCGATTTTCACTTTGAGTTCGGTTTTTTCCTGCGCCTGTTGCTCTAAAGAATCCCGCTCATTTTCAAACCGTTCGGCGTTATCCTTGAGATGCTTAATCGTCTCTTCGGTAACAGAAATATGTTTATCGGTGGCAACAATCTGTTCATTGGCTTCGCCAACTTTCTGAGCCGCAGCCTGGAGTTCTTTCTCTTTTTGAGCCATTGCAACGTTAAGCTCTTCGATTTTGGACTCCATCGATGCGGTCTCGGCCTTCTGGATTTCATAGGCGTTCTCAAGTTCGGCCAGTTCGCTTTTTTTATTCGTAAGCAATTCATTCAATGCAGAATAGTGACGATTACCGAACCCAAGCTCCAGCCCTTTCAGTTCATCGTAGTATTTTCGGTACCGTTTAGCCTTTTCCACCTGACGGGCCAGCATATTCACATATTGAGACCGCTCGTGGACTTTATCGTTTATCCGCAGAAGATCCTGACGGGTATATTCAAGCTTCCGCTGACTCTCTTTGCGACGTTTCTTGTATTTGCCGATCCCCGCAGCTTCTTCAAAAAGCACCCGGCGCTCATCAGCCTTATCGCTCAGAATCGCGTCAATCATGTGATTTTCTATAGTAGTATACGAATTACTCCCGACGCCGGTATCCAGAAAAAGATTATTAATGTCTCTGAGTCTGCAGGGTACCTTGTTGATCCGGTATTCACTTTCACCATTACGGAAAACCCGCCGGGTTATACCCACCTGCTTATAATCGACCGGAAGAATATTACGGGTATTTTCGATCGTCAGCGTAACTTCAGCCATATTAAGAGGCTGTCTGAACTGAGTACCCGAAAAAATGACATCCTGCATGGATGAACTTCTCAACGCCGAAGCCTTCTGTTCTCCGAATACCCAGCGAATAGCATCGACAACATTACTCTTACCGCACCCGTTCGGGCCAACAATAGCGGTAATTCCCTCCCCGAATTCAATCTCAATCTTATCGGCAAAAGACTTAAACCCGTAGATCGAGATTCCGCGTAATACCATGAGCAGTTCCTTTGATCGAATAGGAAAAAAATACCATAGATTGATAATAAGTTGGTACCAAGATACAATATCTTGGGTTTAGAGTCAAGGCCTGTGGAAAAATGTGGGATTTTTTCGCCGTCGGAAAAAAAGAAAAAACTTGCATCGAAATGAAATAAATTGTATAATGCACCAGTTTTTTAAAAATGCTGTTTATTTCGCCAAAAAGCTATAGTATTTTGAATATATGGCTATCCTCAATATACGTATTATGTTGGACATTTGTTTAATCGTTGTTATTGCAGCAAGCGCATTTGTCGCTCCGGTCCGGGCAGCGCCCCCTTCACAAGGCACAATGCAAAACGGAATCCCCATTGCAAAAATAGGCGGGAGCAAGATCTGCTGTCCCTCAGACACAGTCACGCTTGACGGCTGGGCCAGTATCGATGTTGGGGGCGAAGTCGTCGAATGGTACTGGGATCTTGACGGCAACGGGAGTGTCGATACGGTTGCCGATAGGGGAGAATTGACATTCAGGGCGCCGGAAAAACCGCAATCCTATCTTGTACTCCTGCGGGTTAAAGATAACGGCAATACGATGTCACTCCCGGACAGTGCGGTTTTGCATGTCATGGAAGACCGCCCAAAAGTAACTGTCGGTCCCGACACGACCGTCCAGATCGGAACACGGGTGTTTTTCCGTCCCCGGGTCGCCTGCCACTGCGGCGCCATGGTCTCTTATGAGTGGGACCTTGACGGCGACGAGGTTTTCGAATATCACTCAGCCAAAAACGCCAACACCTCAAAAGCCTATTTCAGACCCGGGAAATATCGCACCAGGTTCAGGGTGGTGAATTCTTACGGTAAGGAAGCCGGAGGTATACAAACGATAACCGTAACCACTCAGCTCCCTCGTTAAATCAGATCAATGGTAACCATAGTTTCTCAAGTTTCTAATGCCCGGAGATGCTCAATATCCCCGCAGATGGAGATTTTTCATCTTCCTCTTAAAGCATCATTTCCCTCAAATTGACCTTCTCAACCGGCCTTATCATGCAGGAATCGAGAACTTCCGGGTGAGCATGTTGTATTTTCTGAAACAATTTTGCCCAATTCTGCCCAAGTGAGTGCATACGAATTTTTAAGCAAAGGAATTCTTATATGAATACGATCAAAGCTGGAATCATAGGAGCAACATCCTATACCGGTCTCGAATTGACACGCTTACTGTATCGTCACCCGAATACAACAATTGAATTTGTAGCATCACGATCCTATGCAGGAAAATGTTTTACGGAGGTTTTCCCCCAGCTCAAGGGCATTTGCGAGAAAACATTAATTGCTCCCGATGATACCGATTCTTATGATATCGATTGTCTTTTCTCCTGTTTGCCCCATGCCGTATCGGCGCCCTATATACTTCCATTTATCCAAAAGGGAGTAAAGGCGATCGATCTGAGTGCGGATTTCCGGATTAAAGACATTGCCGAATATGAAAAATGGTACGGCACTACCCATCCGGCACCGGAGCTCCTGGAAAAAGCCGTCTTCGGACTTCCGGAACATTACCGCGATGCCATTGCGCAAGCCCAGATCATTGCGAACCCGGGATGCTATCCGACAAGCATACTGCTTCCATTGCTCCCATTAATGAAAAGCAAAAACCTTGTTGTCAAGGCGCCGATTATTTCAGATTCCAAATCGGGAGTCAGTGGCGCTGGTCGCAAACTGAAACTTACGAGTCATTTTGTTGAAGCCAACGAGAATGTATCCGCCTATAATGTGGGAAGAAAGCACCGTCACATCTCCGAGATAGACCAGGAACTCTCGATTGCTGCAGACAAACCGATAAATATCGTCTTTTCACCCCATCTGATGCCGGTCAGCCGGGGCATTTTGTCGACAATTTATATCATGACCGATACAAGTGCCGAAGAGTGCCTTTCGATTGCCGAAAAAGCCTATGCCGACGAGCCTTTCGTACGGGTTCGTGAGCCGAATGATATTCCCTGCACCAAAGGAGTCATTCACACGAACTATTGTGATTTCACATTCAATGGCGGAGAAGGTGGCGCGCCGGTGATTGCAGTGAGTGCAATCGACAACCTGCTGAAAGGTGCGTCGGGACAGGCCGTACAGAATATGAATATTATGTTTGGATTCAAGGAAACCGACGGATTATTGTAGTTTATTACCAATGAACGGGAGAACCATGCATACACTTTGTATAAAAATCGGGGGATCGACAATCGATTCTCCGGGATTGTTGCGGGAGCTTGCTCTGGGCATACAATCCATACTGGACAAGTGGTTTGTCGTTATCATCCACGGCGGCGGCAAAGACATCAAACGCCAGCTCGATATGCTTAACAAAGAATTTACCTTTGTGGAAGGCATGCGGGTTACTGATGAAGACATGCTCAAGCAGGTGCAGATGGTTCTTTCTGGCGATGTCAACAAACGGATTGTAAACGAATTTTTAGGCGAAAAAGTACCGGCCCTTGGTTTCAGTGGTGTTGACTGCAATTTGATCGAAGCCGAACGTATGACAGTGAACGATCAGGATATCGGTTATGTCGGTACGGTGGTGGCTGTCCATCCGCAGGTGCTGTCGATTTGCCGTGAATACAGCCTGGTACCGGTGGTGTCGCCCATTTCGCGGGGCAAAGACGGCAGTGTTTATAATGTTAATGCAGATCTTGCCGCGGCAGAAATCGCCGTTGCCCTCAAAGCGGAACACCTTCTGTACATTTCCGATGTTCCCGGTGTGCTCATTGACAATGAGGTGCGTCGGGAGATACATACAAATCGGATCGATGAGTTGATCGAACAACAGCTCATCACCGGCGGAATGGTCCCCAAACTCCGCTCCGCAGCGGATGCCGTATTTCGCGGCGTTGGAAGAATTCATATCTGCGGATGGCAAGGTGCACAAACCCTTAAAAATGAACTTGAAATAAAAACATCGTCAGGAACAACAATTCACGAATAAGAAGTAGATTATGTCCTTGTATAGATTCGGAATATCACTCGAAAAAGATCTTATCGATCAATTCGATAAGCTGCTTAAACAACGAAAATATAAAAATCGCTCTGAAGCCATCCGTGACCTTATACGCGAAGAGCTGGTCCGGAAACAATGGCGTTGCGGCAATGAAGTTGCCGGGGCGATCAATCTCATATACGATCACCATAAGCGGGAACTGGTCAACCACCTCATGGACATCCAGCACGATTTCGGCAAAACGATTATTTCCACACAGCACATTCATCTGGATCATGACCATTGCATGGAAATTGTCGCGGTCAAGGGAAAGGCAAAGGATGTCAGCGATCTGGCAAATGCCTTAAAAGCATTACGCGGTGTTATGCATGTTTCCATTTCCATGTCGAGTACCGGGAGGAAGCTTGTATAGCAGATAAAAGACAAATGAAATTGGGGTTGAAGCTGTGATTTCTTCTTTAACCCTTAATCTATAACTTTCGACCTTCGACAGGATCAGCGCAGCGGCTTCGACTTTCGAATATCATAAAACACAGGAGTTACCCATGAAAAAGAGCAACAGCAACGAATATTTTGTCCCCACCTATGCCCGTACCAATCCCCCAATCGTTAAGGGAAAAGGGATGTATGTCTGGGACAGCAAGGGAAAGAAATATCTGGATTTTTCATCGGGAATAGCGGTCAACGCGCTGGGTCACGGTCATCCGGAGATGATAAAAGCTTTAAAAGATCAGGGAACAAAGCTTCTTCATGTATCAAATCTTTTCCATGTGCAGCCACAGATCGACCTGGCCAAACTTTTAGTTAAGCACTCATTTGGTGACAAAGTCTTTTTCTGCAACAGTGGTACCGAAGCCAATGAGGCGGCGATTAAATTTTCGCGGAAATGGGCCGGCACCATATCAAAGAAGAAATATAATGTCTTGTCTTTTTATGAGGGATTTCACGGGCGGACCTATGGCGCCTTGAGCGCAACAGCGCAACAGAAATTCCATGCCGGTTTCGGTCCCATGATGAAGGGTTTCTACTATGCCGAATACAACAATACCACCGATGCTAAAAAAATCCTGGACAAGCATGAGTTTGCAGCGATCATTGTCGAACCACTCCAGGGGGAAAGCGGGATTAATGCTGCTACAACCCGATTTCTGAAATTCCTCCGGACCTATGCCAATAAACATAAGATCGCTTTGATATTCGATGAAGTTCAGTGTGGTATCGGACGGACCGGCAGTTTGTGGAATTATGAGCAGCACGGTGTTAAGCCGGACATAATGACCCTGGCAAAGCCCCTGGGCGGCGGGCTCCCGCTTGGTGCTGTGGTGTGCAGCAAAAAGATTTCAAATGAAATAAAGCCCGGCGAACACGGAACGACATTCGGTGGGAATCCCCTCGCCTGCGCGCTGGGAACAGTAGTGCTGAAAACTGTGTCAAAAAAATCATTTTTGCGGTCGGTAAACTCCACCGGGACCTATCTCAAAAACAAACTCCAGAAAATTGCCGAAAGCAACGATTCCATAACCGCTGTTTTGGGTTCCGGACTCATGGTCGGGGTACGGATGAAAGAAGATCCTAAAGACATTATTGCCGCATGCAAAAACAACGGCCTTCTTGTGATCAAAGCCGCCAATAATACGGTACGGTTTATGCCGCCGCTTATCGCTAAAAAGACCGACGTCGACAAGGCAGTTAAACTATTTTCGAAAATTGCGGCATCCTGAGGATTCCACCATGCATATTGCTAAATACCGACTTAAAAAAATCGACCTCGGAACGGTTGCGCTCTATTCCTTTGTGTTGTTTTTTATTATCAGCGTAATCTTTATGCTTCCTTTTGGTTTGATTTTCATGGCCCTGGGGAGTTTTTTCAGCAACTCAATGCCCGAAAATGTTCCCTTTAATCCATTCAGCATGTTTGGTGGCGTGTTCCTTGTTGTCATGCCCCTGATCTATGCGATTCTGGCCGCAATTTTCAATACCGTCATCGCCCTCATATACAATCTGCTTTCCACACAGATGGGCGGCGTTAAATTTTCGGTTGAAAAGATTGCCGACATCGAAAATGTAAAGAAGCCCGAAGAAGTTGTAAAAACGATCGAATGACAAAAGGGAAGCGGACTGCAGACATTATCCATTCAACCGGATTTGCCGATTTGTACCATGCTTGTTACTGAGAATACTGCCGGCCAGCCCCTACTCAATGTCAAAAAAAATGAGTATGATTCTTTAAAGCGCCCGGATTGCGGTCACTCGCCAACCATGACCCGGGACACATGTTCTCCGACCCGGGTAGTTACCCGCAGGATATAGTTTCCCACGGCGATATCATCCCTTGGCAGAGTAACCGTTCTCCTTGCTTCTGCCGGAAGAGCAACTAACTGTTTTCCCATCATGGTATAAAGCGCAGCATTGTATATCTCCCCATCGCCGGTTATTGCAATACGGATACCGGCCGGGGTCACGGTAATGCCAACAGGCACATCTTTCTCAACGGGTGACATATCATCGAAAAACATTGTTTTCTGTCTACCCGAAAAGGTCAGCAGCGCAGCCACGGCCTGCTCGCCTTCAACCGTTGTCGTGCCCCACGAGGGGACCGATATTGTGGGTAATGGTTCGCCTTTGACATCACCGGCGTCATCGAGTTTATGGTATCCGCAGGTAATTAGCCCCCCGGCAACAGGCAGTACGCTATGGAGCTTGATGTTTCCGCCCCCGCTGCCGGTTGACGAATCACAAGCAGTGGCGAACATGGAGCTGTAGACCAATGTAGAGAAATCTTCTTTGAACACCCGCACAAAATCGGTCCAGCACCCGGCGCCGCCGTTAAGGGGATTGGCTGCTTTAATATAGGCGTCAGACGTCGTTACCGGGCCCCGGCTGTTGCCGATGACATACACATTCCCGGTCGCGTCACAGGTCAGGCTATGGGATTTGGTGGTTTTGAGATCGGCCCAGCCTGCGTTGTGGTCCGGCCAGCCGTCCAGAGCAGGGTCATCGTAGGGCGCACCGAAATTTCCACTCCAGGGATCATACTCGGCCTGCCAGGACGCATTGATAAATACGCCGTCATCCCCCTTGAAACGCCCGATCCAGCACAGGTGTTCGTTGCCGTTGGTACCGGTAAATCGATTATGAAATGTATTGGCGCCGTTCCACAGATTACGCGGGGCGTTGCCGTGGGAACGGGCAAGAGTGACAATCTCGGAAGAAGGAAGGGGTTTTGAATAATCAACCGCCATCCCGTCGATATAATGATCGGGCGGGCTTTGTTGTGTTTCACCGTCATCGATGACGTCATTATCGTTTTCATCGACCCAACCGCTATACAAATGAGAGTACCAGATAAGTTCTCCATCGGGTTTCATCGCCATGATATTGGGCTCGAAATCGTGCGTATTATTCGCCACCGGCGTATTCCAGCCAATATACATGCGGTTATTGCGCCGGTCGACGGCAATTGCACAGGTTGTTGCCGCCTTGCCGTCGGAACGGTAGCCGGTATACCCTCCACCGTTATCATTGACGCCCTTGGGTCCCTGGAAATAATAATCGTGCGGATATTTCCCCTTCTTTTTGGCTTTGCCGACTCCACTATGTGAAGTGACCAGGTCAAAATCGGCCCGGGTCTCCGAACGAAGGTCGCCGTTAGCCGGTTTCAATGACACGCAGGAGGGGCCATGGTCCCACCAGTTGGGCGCCGTATCCTGTATCGAACCGTCGGCTTTCAGCCGATACACCGCCCCCCATGCACCGGCCGAAGGACATTTGTAATCGAAATACACCACTTTCCCATCAGACCCGACATCCCAGTTCTGCATGAACCGCTGGTCTTCCTTACCACCACCCAGTCTGAATTGAGTCCATATCCACGACATTTTCGTTGGTGCGGCATTAAGAAAATTATTATCCAACTTGCCGACCCATGCCTGCGCGGGCGTACTATTTGAGGTATTGGTATAGAGTCCGGAAAGGAATATATCACCGGTTTGGGTACCAGGAACACTGGTGGCCTTGATATCCCGTATCGCACCGCCGTAGCCCTCGGAGAAATGATATACTTTCTTCACCCGGGATAGATCCCCATCTGTCTGAATAATAAAAGCATATTTCCCCTGAAAAGCATCGGCCGAATCATATTCCGGCATATCCTGCCCATCGCCGCATGTTGTGCTCATTTCAACTACCGGGGCGCCAGCGGCTACCCAATCGAGATTATCGGCTTTTCCGCCAATCAGAATATCCCCGTTTGAGAGCCGGTAAGAACAATAAAAGCGCTCATTGCCGGTGGTACCGGAATAGAATACCGATTGAGCGGAAAGGGACGTCGACATACATGCGGTCATCACCCCCAGCACCCACAGATTCAGCCAGGAATATTTCATACCATTCTCTCCTTTAAGGCAATGCGGTGTGTATGTGTAATAATCTTTCCAATGCCCGGCGCCGTATCATCATTCCTTCAGAATACCACCGGCTACCAAAACTTTATCGGTCATTTCGGCACAGGAAAGAAACAATAGCGTTCGGGTTGCCGATTACAGCAGATTAATATTCAATATAAGCATTGATTGGCTTTGATACCACTTTTTTTCCGAAAGAGTGTGTTTTATCTTAATTGCGTATTATCGTCTCATTCGGCGCCCCGGAATTTTCTGGTTCGGCGCCCTGATATATTTTATTCAAAAATCGCTTTGTCGCTTGTGGTCAAGCCGAATGAAACGATTTTAACCTGCCGAACCGACGATAATAGGCAGTTGGCTTAATTCCATATTTAATTTGACCGGTAACCTTATGAAAATCTAAATTTATCTGAGTAGAAAATCTACCAGGTTAAAATATCGGTCAAATAACGTGAGACGAACCGGTCAAATTACTGAGATCGACCAAAAAGAGCCATTGCTGGGAATAAATCAGGGTCATTTACTCCCAAATCAACGATTTCTTTGCCAATCTGCAGTAGCCGATTTGTAAGCTCCGGCCCGAAAGCGCTTCCGGAGATTGAGCCGGCTCCATAACCCAAACATGTTCCGCGGATTTCGTGGAAAGTCAGATGACGACGCGCATTTCTCCAGGCAACATCTTCGTGTTCTGACGACGCCGCTAATAGTCTTATTTCACTACCATATTTCAAGAAATTGGCGCCCTAATTTTGCACAACGGTCCGCTCCACTGCTGAAGTTGCCGCCTATAAAATCGCTGGAGTGCCTACGACCGAAGGGAGTCGGAGACGGAAGCAGAGAAATAAAGAGAATGTCAAAGTAGTCTGATGGCTTCTGTGTTTGGGGGCGCTGCTTCAAAAAGTATGCTACCTTATGAACCATGAAAAAGCTCGGAAATTTCTTCAAGTCCATCATGTTCAACTTCTTGTAGAACAATTCCTCTTTGCCCGTCATGTCTGGCATCTTTTCAAGGG